>JANTFU010000161.1 GCA_024763295.1 Anaerolineales bacterium | reverse complement strand
ACCCTGTGGTGCAAAAACAAAAAGAAGCCAACCTTGGGTTGCTGCAAGATGCCATTCATTCACGCAGCGTCAACACTCAGACGGAATGGCAAACTGGTATGCCTACTCTTTTTGTTCAACTCAGTTTATTCTTCGTTGGCTTCGCCCTCTTATATCGTGTATTCGTCGAGCGTGAATATACTGATTTTTTCTGGGTTAGCCTACTCACCTTTCTCGGCATTATTTTTCTGCAACACTCCGTTGGATGGCGGCGCGTTTGGTTCTTTTTTGCGCCGGTTTACTTCAGTTTCGTCGCGGCGGGGATCGTTTATCTGCTCAAATTGATTTTCAAGAAAAAAGGAATTTGGATACACACCGGCGTGAGCGCGATTCTCTTGCTCGTTGCGTCCCTGACCTTTACTTGGTTGCAAACCCCAAGCATGGACATCCGTCAAATGCTTGGTGAGCCTTCGAGTCTCGAACGCGGATTGCTCTATTTGCAGCCCCGCTTAACATCCGCAGATGCAATCCAGACCTATGCTGAGTACACACCCCAAATGCAATACTATGCCGAATATCATGGCATTTCGCTCGAACAAACTCGCCCGGCGAATAATCAGTTCACATCTCTTTATGTGATTTTGTTTCTGCCAGACACGAATCTTGCCGATACCCTGCACAGCGGCACGCGCGACCGTGTCGATTTGAAAGCGAGTGAGTTGGTCTACGAAGACGGCGATTTAAGAATTTACAAAATCCCCATCGTGATCTTTTATGACGAATAAACGCAAAGAGCGAGCATTTTTATGCTCGCTCTTCGTTTGAATGGGGCTAATTTTCGCTAATTGGCGGCAGAATTGCTGGCGCGGTGGCTTCAAGGCTGCGCAGATAAGCGACCAGAGATTGCAGGTCGTAGTCGCTTAGGCGGCTACCCCAAGCAGGCATCAGCGTACCGGAGACACCCCCGGCAATGATTTGGTAGATGGCGGCATCGGGCGTTTGCTCAAGGAAGAGCTGATTATTGAGCGCGGGCGCCATTGGGCTACCATAACCGTCCACACCATGACAGGATTTACAAGCGATGTGGAAAAGGTCGTAGCCATCGGCAATCATTTCCGGTGTGGATGAAATACTCATTACTTCCACTTCAGGAAATTCGATGCCGGAGTTGAGTACTTCATCCCAGCGGTAAATCAACTCGACGGTGGCGTTAATCTCTTCGGGAGCAAGGATATTTTGCCAACTCGCCATTAGGGTGCCGTTGACACCATTATTGACGGTAGCCAGTATCTCGTCCCGGGGCGTGGCGCGCAGGTTCGCGGAGTCGAGGGCGGGGGCAATCATTGTCCCTGCACCGTTCGAGCCATGACAGGCAGCGCAATTTTCTGCGTAAGTTGTCAACCCAAGGCTTAGGGTATCGCCGCCGTCGAGAGATGCGAGCGAGGCAAGCATCTCTTCCGAAACTTCCATTTCGATCACTTCGGGCGGGGTCATCCCAAGTTCGTTGACACGAGCGTCCACATATTCCCAGTTGGCTTGCTGGATAAAGATGACCATGTCGCCAATTTGCGCGGCGCTTAAAATACCGCCTTCTTCGACAGCCCAGGCTGCCATGATGGTATTGTCGCGTCCGCGTGAGATAACTTTGATCAACTCATTTTCGGACATGGCGCGTAGACCTTCGCTGTTGAGTGGAGGCGTATCGCCAATGCCTTCACCGGCTGCGCCATGGCAGACCGCGCAGTTCTCAGCGTAGATGTCTGTGGAGGTGACAACGGCATCGGTATAAAAAGATTCGAGTTGCTGTGCCTGTTGTTCGGGTTCGATCATGCTGTAGATCGGGATGATCGCCAGAATGACGAGCGTAGCCAACAAGCCGATGATTTTCATGGGTATGGTCATGATTATTCCTTATCAGAAGGAGATTGCTTTGGCGATTAAACCGCCTCGCAATGACATAAGACTTTGAACGTGTTGCGTAGTGCGTATTGCGTAAAGTCATTACGAAATACGTTTTACGCAATACGGCTTTTAGACGTAAACAATATCTTCGGGGCTGGTGTGGTCGCGCTCAATCGGTGCGCCGGTATCTACGACGATTTCACCAGCATCGTTAATGGACAGCGCAAAGAGATCAAGCGGACGCGGGGCGGGCTGATTGAGCACTTCGCCTTCGTTGGTGAAGACCGAGCCATGACAGGGACAAACGAATTGTCCGCTCGCCTGGTCGAAGGGTACCGCGCAACCGAGATGTGTGCAGCGACGATAGATTGCTAGTAAACCGCCATCCTCGAGACGCACGAGATAGAAACGTCCGGCTTCGACGGGGGTGACGCTGCCGACCGGAAAATCTTCGTAAGGACCGAGATTAAATTCTCCGCCAAATTCGCCTTCGGTGACGCGCGGAGAGAGGAACTTCAGCCCGACGAAACTTAGTTCGGCAAGGGCGGCAGCGCCCATTACGCCCCAGGCAATGTTGACAAAATCTCGGCGAGATACTTTTTCTTTAGACATGGTGTTGCTCCATAAATTTCTTGCTAGAACTGCATTGCACTTGAAACGAAGTGTAAAGTGCGTTGCAGTTCGGATTTAGCAATCCAATCCGATGTGCAACGCACCTTAGCAGGTGCAATGCACATCTCACATTAGAACGGTAAGACAAACGCCATTCCTTCACCGCGGAAGAAAATGCCGATGAAAGTGAGCGTGACAAATGCAGAGAATAAAAGCGTAAAGAGGGCTTGGCGGGCTTCGCAGTCGGTGGCTTTGAGGGCTTTCATGCCTTCGTAAAACCCGATCAAGATTAGTAGAAGCCCGGCTAAGGGAATCCAGCCGTTGCTGATGTAACTCGGCAGGAAGGGCAGCCAGCCCGGCAGGTCGAGCCAGTATTCATCGAGCAGGACAAAGGCAAAAGCGCCGATCACGCCCAGATTGGCGGAAAGCAGGCTTGCCCAGCGTCCATTCTCCGAGCGAAACCAGACGCCGACCGAGTCCATGTCGCGGTCAAGATACGGAATCGCAAGCAAAGCGAGCAGACCCATGCCGGGGATGACGATCGCGCCAAAAACGGGGTGGAAATGCAGGAGCAATTCCTGAAATCCCATAAAGTACCAAGCCGCTTTGGCAGGATTCGGGCTGAGAGCGGGGTTTGCGGCTTCTTCGAGCGGAGCGTTGACAAAGCTCGCCCACAGAAGCAGCAAGGCAATCCAAACCAGCGCAAACACAAATTCAATGCTGACCAAGTGCGGAATGGTGGTGACGCGCGCTTGGTCTGCTTCTTCGCTAATCTTGCGCGGGACGGTGATCTTATCCTTACGCACGCGCCAAATGTGAAATGACGCGATGCCGAAAAGCGTTAGCGGAATAACAGCAATGTGCAGGGCATAGAAATTGGTGAGCGTGGCTGCGCCCACTTCCGAACCGCCCAGCAAAAGACGCGTAATCGGTTCACCAATCAGCGGGACATAATCAAGCAGGCTGATACCCACCGTCACTGCCCAGTAAGCCAGTTGATCCCAGGGCAGCAGATAGCCGGTAAAGTTTGCGGCGATGACAATCAGCAACATGCCGACACCCATCACCCAATTGAACTCGCGCGGGCTGCTAAACGCGGCGGTATAAAAAACGCGCAGTAAATGCAAAACCGCGACGACCACCATCAAATTACCCGCCCAGTGATGCAAATTGCGGATCAGGTTGCCAAAGTAGACTTCGGTTTGCAGCGCAATCATGCTGTCGTACGCCGCGTCAGGCGAAGGCGTATAGACGAAAATCAGCAGCACGCCCGTTATAGCCAAAACACTCGCCAAGAGCAAAAGCAAGCCGCCTAAACCAAAGGTGTAGGTAAATTTAAGTGAGGCTTTTGGCGTCTTAGTCGGATGGATGTGTAAAAACAAATTATTCATCACAATCCGCATTCTGCCGCGATCATCTTCAGGCGGCAGTGGATCACGTTGAATGGAATGCACCACACGCTTTACGAGCGGCTCTTTTGGGGAAGTTTGGGTTTCATTTTCTGCCATTTGGATTTCCTTTGGGAGGAAAGAGGAAAGAGGAGAGAGGCTAGATGGATACGCTTCTTTCCTCTTTCTTTAATTTTCAGCGATACGCTCGTGACCTTTAGTGGTTTCCGTTTCCGCCGCCGTTGCCCTGCCCGTTGCCGGGACCTGCCCAAAGCGGGCGTCCGTTCGGGTCGAGCAACATCACGCGCGCGCCGGTAGAGACTTGGGTGATATCGCCGGCGACAAACTGTCCGGCTTGGTCATAATATCCGACCACGATAATCTCATCTCCAACCTGAAAGGTGACACCCTGTTCGGAGAAGAAACGCGGCTGACCGGTCTTGAACGGGATGATTTCACCCGCAGCGGTCGACATGGTCATATTGCCACCCTGAAATGACATCAAAGAACCTTCAATGGTGACCCATTCGTCGATCTGTTTATCAGGCTCGCCGCTGTGTTCACTGTTGCCATTCTGTCCCTGCCCATTGTCAACGCCGCCGCTCCACATCGGTTGTCCTGTTTCTGTACGAAGAACAATCGCATCCCCGGCGTTGGTGACCAATGTGTTCGCGTGGATCATGCCCTCGTTGATTGATCCTTCGATCATCACCGTATCGCCAACATTGACCGTCACGCCCTGATTTTGCCAATAATCTACCGGACCAAGCTCAACGAAAACGCTTTCGCCGTTATCAAGGGTCATCTGAATGCCGGTATCTTCAATAGCGCTAATCACGCCGGTTTCGATCCAGGGTTCGCCGAGGGAACCTTCGGCAGTCATCATGGCATCGCCCTGACTTTCCCCTTGTTGTCCTTGCGCGCCTTGCTGCCCATAGCCGCCACCGCCCTTGGCAGTATTGCTCGTTTGCGGTAAAACAGCACCTTCTGCGGAAGCGGGAACAACGGTTGTGTTGTTATAAGCCAGCGCTGCGCCAGCGGCGCCCAAAACGGTCAGGACTAATAAAGCAATCGCTACTTTTTTAAACATGATTTTCTCCTTGTGCATCGGCACAATCTATTTTTTTATTGAATGCTGATACTATACAGGCTCTTCTTAAAGAAACTGTAAAGAGCCATTGAAGGATTTGAATCGTTTTTCATGTTTAAGGACTATGGTACTATCAGGGATAACGTAACGCAATTTCCAAGAGAAGCGAGGCGATCATGGCTAAAAAGATTTTTCTTGTACTCTTTCTGATGGTGCTTTTCCTAAGCGCCTGTAATACGACGGATGGATCGGCAACGCCAACCGCAACGGTGACAACGCCCGAAGAAGCTACCCTTGCCCCAACAGAAACCCAACCCGCCGAACCGACCGTGACCGAAACAGTGGTTCCGGCAAAAAGCCCCACGCCCAGTACCACACCATTACCGCCAACGGCAACGAACACCCCGCTCCCGCCAGAGAACGCCGCCGACTGTACAAACGCCGGTCGCTTTATCGCCGATGTGACCATTCCGGACGAGAGCAATGTATCGACAAACAGTGTTATCACCAAAACTTGGCGCATCCAAAATGTGGGGTCCTGTATTTGGTGGTACGGCTATACGCTGGCGCATTATTCCGAATTTGATTTTGGCGCGCAGGATGGCATCCCGCTCCCGCTGACGAATCCCGGCGAAACTGCCGATATTTCGGTCGATTTGCAAGTGCCGGGCATCGAAGGACTTTATCGCGGCAATTTTGTGATTCAAAACCCGGATGGGCTGCCGATAGAACTAGAGGGTGATTCCCGTTTGTGGGTGGTCTTTAACGCCGTCAATGACGGAACCGTGCAACCAACCGC
>JANTFU010000160.1 GCA_024763295.1 Anaerolineales bacterium | reverse complement strand
AATTGACTGATAAAAGATTTGTTGGAAACAGCTCCCTGCGCCGTCCTCGGCGCAGGTTTCTCTCACGAAGCGCCGCCGAGGACGGCGGCTAGAGCCAAGAGACAGAGAAGATGAAATCAGTCAAAATTTACCATCACCCAAAGTTTTATATAGACAGCAATGCTGCAGAACATCCTTAATACGGCAATGTAAGCCAAATTGTACTCTTTTTACCCCAACAACTTATAAATCTTCACCGCTTGGCTCTTCCCCTTCACATGCACCGCTTCGATAAATTCTGTCTCGAACTCATCTTTAATCGCCGCGTATGTGCTTTCGCTGATAATCGTATGGTAGCCATACTCTTTGGTTAGGTCTTGCAGGCGGGAGGCTAAGTTAGCGTTATCCCCAATAATTGTGTAATTGACGCGCTGCTCGGAGCCGAGCAGCCCGACAAAAACATCGCCTGTGTTCAAACCGATGCCGATATCGAAGCTCTCTGGCAGGATTCCTGCCGCTCGCCACCCCTCTTTTAGTTTAACGAGTTCAAGCCGCATCTCCAGCGCGGCGCGTGCGGCACGTTTGGCGTGGTCGGCGTAGTACATCGGCGCGCCGAAAAACGCCACAATTGCATCGCCCTCATATTTATCCACCGTCCCGCCGTGCTTGTGGATGACCGTCGTCATCACATCCAAATACGGGTTCAGCAGCGCCACCACGCCGTCTGGCGTCAACTTTTCTGATATGCCCGTAAAATTACGGATGTCAGAAAAAAGGATCGTCAACTCGCTGCGTTTGTTTAGCGCACGCATATCCTGCGTCTCGAGCATTTGTGTGACCATTTCGGGCGAAATAAAACGCATAAACAGGTTGCGCACACGCCGCTTTTCGATCTCCTGCGTCACGGCTTGTTCGAGTGTGGGCAAGATTACGCCTAAAAAGAGCATCAGTTCGGGGGAGGTGAAAGGCAGATATAGCCCGCTGCGGGCAAAAATGAAATATGAAATGCCCGTGTAGAGCAGCATTGCGCCCAGCATCAGGCTGATGATCTGGGTGGGGCGCGGCAAGCGGATGATAAAACGGGATGCGACGGCTGCTGCCAGGATGAGTAGCAGCGTGACCCAAAACGGGGCGACGTGCAAATAATTTTGGTTGATGAGCGAATCGACCGCGGTAGCGACAATTTCGACCCCCGGAGTGCGTATTCGGCTGGAAAATGGGGTGGGATACACGTCCTGTAACGTGATGGATGTTGCTCCGATGAGCACAATCTTATCCCTGAAATTTTCGGCGGGATAATCGCCCAGCACCACTTTGGCGGCGGAGTAGGTTGGGTAAGTTCCGGCGGGTCCGCGATAGTTGACGAGAAATTGATTGTCGTGTAAGGGCACTTCACTGTCGTTCAGCAGTAGGCTGGTGGGCGAGTTTTTCGTGATAGGCGCTGCGCCAAGATAGAGACGCGCGGTTTCAAGTGCCCAGTTGTAATAAGTCTGGTCGAGATAGCTGGTTTCTGCCATTAGTCCGCGCGCAATGGCATCGTCATCGAGTAGCACGGAGGTGATGCCCAGCCCGTCGAGAATTTCGCGGTAGGCGGTTTGCGGTAGCCGTAAACTGGTGACTCCCTGCTGATCGGTGTATTTTTGGATGACATTCACCGAAATGGGTGTTTTTGCGAAAGCTGCGGCGAGGGCAGGGTCGCCTTCGGGGTCTTCTTCAAAGAGAAAAACATCCAAGCCGATGACTTGTGCGCCAGCATCGTTGAGGGCATTGATTAGTTCCGCCATATATTCGCGGGACCAGGGCCAAGAATACCCCGTCCAGTTGAATGAAAAATCGTCGATCGCCACGATGACAATCCGTTCATCAACCGGTTGTTTACCGCGCAGGCGCATATAAAAGTCACGCGCAGCTAAATCACCGCGTTTTAGTGGGGTAATGATGGTGGGATATAAAGCGCCGATTTCTAGGGCGATGAGCAGGAGTGCCAAGCCAAGCTGAACAAGCACTTGACGAATATTTTTCTTTTTTTCTGGCATAGATTTTCTTTCAGCTTTCAGGAAGAGTTAGTGCCGCCCGGGTAAGATTGGGTCGTCACCGTTCGGGCGTAAGTCGCCATCGCCGGGAAGTAGATCGCCATCGCCGGGCGTCAAGTCGCCGTCGCCAGGGAGTAGATCGCCATCGCCGGGCGTCAAATCGCCGTCGCCGGGCGTCAAGTCGCCGTCGCCAGGGAGTAGATCGCCGTCGCCGGGGAGCAGGGCACCATCATTGGGGAGTAAGCCGTCGTCAGGGATGAATTCTCCGTCGCCGGGCAATAAGCCGTCGTCCGGTAGCAACTCTCCATCCGGGAGCGGTTCGTCGGGGAATTGGTCGAGCAGGTCGAAAAAGTCTAGGTTTTCGTCTCTTTCAGGGATGATTTCTTCCCATTCATCCCAGGGAACGAGTCCTTCTTCCTCCAGCAGGGGGAAGATTTCTTCGGCTTCGGGGGCAAAGAAGAGCCATTCGGCAAAATCCCGTTCGCTCATTTCGCTGATGGAGGGGATGTGAAAATCTTCGCCTGCCTCTGGTAGGTCGAGTTTGGCGCGTTGTCCGTTGCGCAGATCAACCATGCCGGCGGGATTTTCAAGTGTGCATTGCCCTTCGAGACAGGTGATTATGGCGTCTTGGGTTTCAGGGTCGATTTCGACCATCATGTAGGAGCCGCGCACGGCAGCCTGACCGGATGGGGTTTCCACTTCGAGACTGCCGCCGTTCAGAATGACCCAAATTTGCCCAAACTCAAGTTTGATGCGCGTGAAGAGAGTTGCATCTTCTGGTTGATTTTCGACTAATGTGAAGGAGGAACTCGGCGCCATGCGGATGAGCGTGCCTGTTGATAAATCAACGCGCGTGTAACCGTCTTCAAGCGTGCGGACTTGCCCTTCTTGTTGAATAGTGCGTCCGTTCTCGGCGCTGCTGAAATTAGCTTCATTCGGGTCTTTGGCTTCGACGTTTCCGGTAACTTCGTTAAGGGTGGCGCTCAGGGAGGCTGCTGCCGGTGTTGAACAGGGAATGGCTGTCGCGGTCGGTTGGGCGGTGGTGTTTTGGGTTGATGCTGGTGGGGATGTGGGGGGATTGGCAGATTTTGATGGGGCAGCTTGGCAGGCAACTAAACCCAAACTGAGCATGAGTATGAATATAAATTTCTTCATCAAGCACCTACTTTTTCTTTGAATCTTTGTAACTACCTACGTCATTGCGAACTCCGATGCTTTTCGGAGTGAAGCAATCCCCTTGCCAGTGAGGGAGACCGCTCCGCAAAAAGACGCTCGCGGTGACGTATATCACGAGGGTAGATAGTTACGAATCTGTGACAAAATGGAAGTGACTGTCACCTTTGAGAACCTGTAAGTTCTGTGATATGTAATGGACGCCTCGTCACGATGGTTTGATGTTGATTTCGGAGATGACAGTTTATTAAGGCGCTACGCGCATTTCAAGTGTATAGCTCGTGTAGAGTAAATTATTTGAATATTTTGAATAGAGCCTGAACTGATAGGTTTCATCACGGTAAAGATTGAGCGGATAATTCGTGTCGCCACATTTTAACTCGCCCCATTGATTGAGCTTGATGCCGCCCTGATACATTTCGACATAGAGCGTGCCGTTGCCGGAGCAAGTTAGGTCAATTAGCAAATCCACGCGTAAATTCTCCGAGTTAGGGTGGAAAGAAACCCAGTCTTCAAAGTCGCCTTCGGGGGCAGAAACATCGCTGCTGTAGCTAAAGGCGCGCGAATCGCTGGTGGAGAAGGTGACCTGAATGGCAGGATTTTCCATCGAATCACCATCTTCGGGCGCGGGGCTGTAAACCGGCGCTGCTGTCGCAGCGATACTGGTCTGCGTAGCGATGGTCACTTCGCCGCCGGTTTCGTCGACAATGGGCAACTCATCCAAGACGTCGCTTTCGACGTAAAGCGCATACACCCAGCCACGATTTTCAGGACCCGATGCATACTCGATCTGATACCACATGGCGTCTAAATTTGTGCCGGTGATGACGATGCCCTCGTTTACATCTAACATGCCGAGAGCGTCAAAATCGGTGCCGGGACCACTGCGTACATTGACCCGTTGAGTCACGCTGCCGTTCACATCTTCATCTTGCGTTGTCGTTACCGGAACATTTGGCTGGGTCTCGCTCAAAATATATTCTGCCGCAGCCCAGCCTTTTTGCGCTTCGCCATTTGCGCCGGTAAAAATGATTTCGTACCAGCTTGTCGCTTCGTTCCTGCCGATGATTTGTACTTCGCTGTTGATATTCAGCAATCCCAGTGAGGGGCTGGCGACACTCGGACGCTCACGCACGTTAATCTGCGCAGTTGCTTTGCCCGTGACAGGCGCGACGGTTGGCGCAGCGGTGGCTGGCAGTGTGGTCGCTGTGGCGCGCGGCGTGAAGGTCGGGTAGAGCGTGGCGGTCACAGGTGGGGCGCTTGGCACCACCATCGAATCTTCGATCTTAGATACTTCCATTGTGCATGCGGAAAGTAGCCCGAAAAGAATTAGCAGGCTGAAGAATCTGGTCAGCAAAAGTTTTGTCTTCATAAGTCTATTCTAACCCAGCCCGAATGCTTCTGCATAATTTTTGTGTGATAATTCTTTTTCTTTGCTGAACCGTATCTGCTCATTTTGGGGGAGTATATGGGAGTGCGTCGCACCTACTTCGACATAAAAAGTACCCAACAACAGGTATTTTGCTTGGCAACGGCATTATCTCTTCCCAAAGGTGCGACGCACTCTCTTAACTTGTCCTAACTTATTCTTTTGTTTGTCTAATTTACAAAAACGTCAACAAAACGTCAACAAAACCCTTGACATATTTTAAAAAAGGCGTATAATTTCAATCGTTGAAGCGCTAGGGTGCCCCCCTCACCCTGGCGCTTCAATATTTTAATGCACAGGGGTGAAAATCAAAGGGTATAATTCCCCTATTCTACAATTGGAGTTTCCCATGTCCTTACTTGACTTGCCATATTTGCTTGAAATTCGTCGCAACCACGCCCTCGAACACGCCACGCTCAAAGTGCTCGCGTCTAAATATTCGCACCAGCCGATGGGCGGACATTCTAACCCTTGGGGTTTTTTCATTTTGGGCGATGTCGATACCGGCGATCTCGCGGATGCGGCAGTGGAAGCCCTTGCGCGTCTGCGCGATGGGGAAGACGACTTGGCAATTCATCCCGGCTGTGGAACGAACTTCGCCACGTCCGGATTTTTGGCTGGGTCAGTGGCATGGATTGGTTTGGGCGGCGAGAAAAAATGGCGCAATAACCTCTGGCGCATCCCGTTTTTGATTCCGTTCGTGGTATTGGTCTGGCAACTGAGCAAACCGCTGGGTCCCGCCCTGCAAGCTAAATTCACGGTCGAACCGCGTGTTGGGGAGTTGGCAATCCTTTCGGTGGACGTCGTCCGCCCGGGGATGCACTTAATCCGCACGAGTTTCTAAATCTATGGCTGAAAACACCTTACGCATCATTTACATTTACGGCAACGACGAGTTTGCGATTTCGCGTCGCTTGCAAAAGTTGCAGCAGCGCGTGGACAAGGATGGCATGAATACATCTCGTCTTGAAGCGCGCACGATGAGCAAGGATGAACTCAATATGGCGGTGAATGCGATGCCTTTTTTGGCGGAGCGGCGTTTGGTGCTGTTGCAAAAACCTTCGGCAAAATATACGCATCCCAAACATCGCAAGGATTTTCTGGCGTTTTTAGAGACGGTGCCGCCGACAACGGTTTTGGCGCTCTACGAAGAGTTGGATGAGAAAAAAGC
>JANTFU010000159.1 GCA_024763295.1 Anaerolineales bacterium | reverse complement strand
GAAGGACGCAGCGTAGCGCGCATCAATGGACGCACGGTGAACGTCTCATTGCTCAAAGAAGTAGGCGGATATCTGATTGATATTCATGGACAATCCGAACATCTTTCCCTGCTCGATACGCGCGCGCATTTAGGCTTGCTCGACCGCTACGCAAACATCGCTTCAGCCCTGAGTGCCTACCGCACGCCCTACACCCAACTCCAAACTTTACGGCGCGAACTGAACGAATTACGCCGTCTCCAACGGGATGCCCAACAACGCGTCGACTTGCTGACGTATCAAGCCGAAGAGATCGAAACTGTCGCCCCAAAAGCCGCCGAAGACGATGAACTTAAAGAAGAACGCACACGTTTAGCCAATGCCGAAGCGCTTGCCAGCCATGTGCAGGAAGCACTGGTACTACTCGACGAAGGCACCGCCGAAATCCCGGCTGTGAGTGACGGGCTGGGGGAAGCATCCCAGCATCTCGCCGCCCTGGCGAAAATAGACGCCTCGCAAGCCGAAATTGCGGAACGATCCGCGCTGCTGCTTGAAAATCTTGGAGATTTATCGCGCGATCTGCGCGTCTATCTCGAAGAGATCGAATACAATCCATCCCGCTTAGATGAAGTGGAAGAGCGTCTCGATGCGCTCCAAAGCCTGAAACGCAAATACGGCGGCACACTCGAAGCGGTGATCGCTTTTGGCGAAAAAGCGCGCGCTGAGTTGGAGACGATCTCGACCGCATCCGAGCGCATGGATGCGCTGGCAAAAGAAGAACGCGCCCTGCTAAAAACGCTCGCTGCGGCGGGCAAAAAGCTCTCGGACGCACGCAAAAAAGCGGCAATGACGATGAGCAAAGGCATTGTCAAAGAGTTGGCAGACCTACGCATGGAATCGGCGGATTTTGCGGTTGATTTCAAGACTCTGCCCGATGAAAAAGGTTTACCGCTCGGCAACGAGCGCGTGGCGTTTGATGCACTTGGCTTCGATCAGGTTGAGTTTTTACTCGCGCCGAATCCCGGCGAAGGTTTGAAGCCGCTGGTGAAAGTTGCTTCGGGCGGTGAAACCTCGCGCATGATGCTCGCGCTCAAAAATGTGCTGGCTGGAGCGGATGAAGTCCCCTCGCTGATTTTTGACGAGATTGATCAGGGTATTGGCGGGCGCATCGGCATGGTCGTTGGCGAAAAACTTTGGCGGCTGGGACGTGCGCATCAGGTCTTTTGCGTGACGCATTTGCCGCAGTTGGCAGCTTTTGGAGATCAGCATCTCAAGGTCGAAAAGGCGCTCGAAAACGGACGCACGCTGACGCGCGTCAAAGCGCTTGAAAAGGATGCACGCTTGCTGGAGCTGGCTGAAATGCTCGGCGATGTGGGCGAAGGGACACTCCGCTCGGCGCACGAGATTTTGCAGACAGCCCAGGAAATTACAGCAGTTTAGTTCGGAAAACGCCACATTGAAAAGGCGACCTGTGAACAATTTGTACAGGTCGTTTTTCTAGCGTGACGCTTTCGTTTTATCCGTTTTGTGGCTCGGATCGCCCCTATTCACTCATCGCCCCAAAGGAGCCATCTATTAGAAAGTTAGATTATGCTGGATATTCATTTGTTGGGCGCGCCCCGTGTTTTTCAAAATGGTCAATTGATACGCATTGAACGCAAGACAACTCGCGCCTTGCTTTTTTATCTGGCAATGTCCCCAAAGGGGGTTAGTCGTGGATTTCTGTCCGAGAGTTTTGGTGGAGACGGGGATGAAGCGCAAAAGCGCACACGTCTGCGCAGTTACCTAAGTTATATTCGTAAACTTGATAAAGACACCCCGTTCTTGATTACATACCATGATTCAGTGCGTCTCGACCCGAATTGGGTGCATGTGGACGTGCTCGAACTTGCAAAGTTGGCAAATGAAATCTCGCAAATCAGGGGAAGTTACCAGGGACAGGACGCGACGCTGCCATTGGCGCTGTATGAGCGTTTGGCGCAGCGCGCAGATGAGTTTGACTATCCTCGCTTTATTGCCAATAACGATTTTGAGATTAATGCGGCATTATCACAGTGGCACGCAGAAAAAGAAGCCACCGTGCATCGAGATCAGGAGACGGTCTTTGCCTTTTTGGCAGAGACGGATGATCGACTGGGGCGCACCACTCAAGCCCTTAAGTGGGCTGAACAAACGCTTAAATATGCTCAAAGCGAAATTGCTTATTATGTGTTGATTAAGAGCTTGCGTGACTTTGGGGAAATTGAACGGGCGCGGGACTATTATCAGGAAGCGGAAGATGCTTTTGGAGACGGGCTTTCGGTACGCATCAGAGCTTTGGGGAAAGACCTTGTTACGATAACGGAATCAGACCCAACATACGGGCGTCCCGTTTGGATGATTCGTCCCAGCGTAGCGTTGCCTTTTGTTGGTCAGCAGGAAATTCTGCGACGGATGCAGGTCAATTATCAACGCGGGATTGGCTCTCTTTTGGTTGGCGAATCAGGGGCTGGCAAGACCCGCTTGGCACAGGAATTCTACGAAAACCTGCCACTGCCGCCCAATTTATTATTAGTGCCTTCCTATAAAGATAATGAGAACCTGCCCTATCAACCCTGGATCGACATGCTGCGCCATTCTTTTACGCCGGCATTTTGGCAGCATACGCCCGCTTGGTGGACAACGCCATTGACAATGTTACTACCTGAACTGCATGAATACCGCAATGATCTTGATGCGGAGCCGGGCGATGTTTTTGCGAGTTCTCTGGTTTTTGAAGCGGTCAAAAATCTTTTGCACTACGCGAATAAACAGGGCGCAATTTTGGTCTTTGTAGAAGATGCGCAGTGGATGGATCGTGTCAGCTTTATGCTCCTGAAGTATTTGATTTTGCAATCAACCTTTAAACAGTGGAATATTGGTTTGGTCGTCACTTCGCGTTTGGGCATTCACTCGGGCGTAGATCGCTTCGAGTTAGATTCGATGCAGGGACGTCTGGATGAGATCAACGTGACAGCCCTGGATGCTGACGCTATCAAAAAGATCGCTTTTTACCTGCTGAATAAAGTGCTCGCGCCGCAGAAAATCGAACGTTTGTCAAAAATGACCGGCGGCAATCCTTTCTTTTTACTCGAATTATTGAGTTTTCAGGCAGCGCACGCCGAAGTGGATATTTTTGAAGACTTTACAGTGGCTCCGCCGAGCGTGCGACAATTGATCGCGGCACGTCTTGACCTGCTTTCGCAAAAAGCACGCCAAGTCTTGAATTATGCCGCGATTCAAGGCAATCATTTTATTGTTTCAACGCTCGAAGAAGTCTTGGCAATGTCGCATGAAGAAATGCACGTTGCCATCTCCGAACTGACTTCTTTGCGCCTGATTAATTTTGTCAAAAAAGACCTTGAGTTGCATTATGCCTTTGTGCATGAAAAGCTGCGCGAAGAAATTATTAACACGCTTTCCCCAATTGACTTGCGTGTTATGCACGCAAAAGTGGCAAACCTACTTGCTCAAAAACATATCTATCAGGATGAACAAGCAGCGGTTTTAGCAGAGCATTATGAATATGCGGGAGATTTTGAAAAAGCCTTCTTTGCTTGGTATGCAGCCGCCAAATATGCGTATGCGATTTTTTCGCCCAAAGATGCCCACAAAGCATATTTGCGCGCCGAAAAATTGTTGGCATATTTCAATTTAGTGGATGAAAAAATCTACAATTTCTATTTCCACTGGAATGCAATGCTCTTCAATACCGATGACCCCGATACGCTTGAAGCAGTTATGCTCGGTTTACTCACTTCCGCACAACGCCGTGGTAGCAGCCTGCTGATTGGTGCCGCTTTGGATGGCTTGAGCGATGTTTGCATGGCGCGAAATCGCTTTGAAGAAGGATTGGCATACGTTGAAGAAGCCCTGCCCTACTTCATCATGGCAGCGCATATCCCTGCACAAATAATCGCTTTCATCCATCAGGGCGTTTTCCGCTACATGCTTAAGAACTTTCCCGACTCGCTTGAAAGTTTCCAAACCGCACTGTCGTTATATGACGAACAACGCGATCCCGAAAGCATGTATTTAGTCGGCAATATTTACTATCAAATCGCAACGAGCCTTACAGGCATGGGCTATCCCGTCAAAGCCATCGAAAAAGCCCGTCAATCTGCACACTATATGCGCCTTTCCTTTGCCCCGGATACGACGATCGCGCCACATAGCATCATGGGCTTAGCAAATTACTATATCGGCGAATACAGCACCGGCAAAAAACGCGCCCTGCAAAGCCTAAAACTGGCAAAACGTACCGATGCGTGGCGCATGTCCGGCTACGCAGCCGCTTACGCCGGGATGAACGAAACCGAAATCCCCGAACTTGGCAATGCCCACCTACACGCCCGCGAAGCCATTCGCTATGGTGAAGAACACGGGCATACCGAGATTGTAGCAATGGGATACAAGATTATTGGCGATATTTACGCCCGTCTGGAATCGCCCGTCAAAGCAGCGGATGCCTACCAACGCGGCTTAATTGTTGACAAAGACAGCTTTGTGACCGTTGAAAATGCAGCGCGTCTCGGCGTGACATTAGGCTTGGTCGGTGACCCCAAAGCGGATGCCCTACTCAAAGATGCACTCGCCGGAGCCAGCCAAGCTGGTCTTGAAATCATCGAATTTAACGCCCGCGCACTCCAACTTAGTCTCTTCATTGCTCGCCAAGACTATCAACGCTTCGATGAAGCCATGCCCGCCATCCGCGACACCCTAACCACACGCTCACATCCCAAAAGCTACGTCTGGACAAATTACCTCCAAGCCCAGCGCCTCTATCAGGAAGAAAAATTCACAGAATCTCTTACGCTGCTCGAAGAAACGCTGCCTGTTCTCAATGAAATTGAGTTCTTCTGGATTCGCTTACGCGCCCAACGCCTATATCTACAATTGCTATCTCAATTGGGACGCGAGACAAATCCAACCAAGACCCACATTGCTGATATGCTCGCACGCATCGAAATGGGATTAGACAGCGCCCCACTCGAAGACGAGTGGTTAGTCTTCAAAGCACGTGTCAAAAAAGAATTGGATACATGATGCGTATCCCGTTTCTGGCAAAAACAACGCATGCTGTGCGCTTGCCTTGCAAAAAAAATCATGTCGTGAACATCAGCAGGTCATATTGAGCATTGCTGTGAGCATTCCAGCAAAGGGAGCGGTCAAAGTATGTTGATTAAATTAAGAACATCACTACGATTTCGATACAGATGACGATACTGTCATCTTACTCAATCTCCGTTGGATTTCTTATCAACTATGCGTAGCCGCTGATTGAGTAGGGCGATAGCACCACCATCGCCGTATCGAAATCAAGGCGAAGCAGATATTTACCAACAGCTTTTGACCACTCATCCTGCAAACTTGGCGCAGTTGTGGAGGGATGCTATAATGCTGTGCGCAATCCCATCGCGATTGCACATACGCCCTGGTAGCTCAATAGGATAGAGCAGCCGCCTCCTAAGCGGCAGGTTATGGGTTCAACTCCCATCTGGGGCATCAAATCCTGCTTTTTTAGCAGGATTTTTGATATGTAGTGTCTTCGGTTTGGGAAAAGTTCTTGTGAATCCACTACAAAATCAAGTTTTTCAGAGAGCCAACTAAACAACGCTCCATTTTTCTATCTAAAACAAGCAATTTGAGCGATAGCGCGTAAAAAAACTCGTTCTTTAGGGCTTGACGCCAAGTTCTAAGAGCAACAAGTTGAAACTAGGGAACGCGAATTAAATCACATACAAAGTTATCCCAGTTCCTGAGCGGCAGGCGACAGTTGTTGAGCCTGAAGTCGAAGGA
>JANTFU010000158.1 GCA_024763295.1 Anaerolineales bacterium | reverse complement strand
GCTTAAAGTTCAACGAGTTTTTTAAGTTCTTCTACGCTCTTGTGAACTGCGTCAGCAGATTTCTGTAGCGCTGCTTTTTCCTCGTCATTGAGTTCGTACTCAATAATCTTTTCAATGCCATTTTTGCCGAGCATCACAGGGGCGCCGAAGAAGATGCCTTCCTGACCATATTCGCCGTTCAAATAGGCGGCGCAGGGCAGGATCAAATTGCGGTCGGAAAGAATGGCTTCAGCCATCTGAACGATCGCCAACGAAGGCGCATAAAAAGCGGAGCCGGTCTTTAGCAGACCAACAATCTCACCGCCGCCCTTGCGGGTGCGCTGAACGATGGCAGCCAGTTTGTCGGCATCGAGATATTTTTCCAGCGGAACGCCGGCAATATTCGAGTGACGGGTTAGCGGAACCATCGAGTCGCCATGTCCACCGAGGACGTAGCAGTTGATGTTCTGGGTGCTGACGCCGGTTTCCATTGCAATGAAGGCGCTCATGCGGGCAGAGTCCAAAACGCCAGCCTGACCAATGACCTTGTTCGCGGGCAAACCGGTTTTCTTCATGGTCATGTAGGTCATCGTGTCGAGCGGGTTGGTTAGCACGATGTAGGTTGCGTTGGGAGAGTATTTGATGGTCTCTTCAGCAACCGAGCCGACGATGGTCGCATTTTTTACCAGCAAATCTTCACGGCTCATGCCGGGTTTGCGGGGCAAACCGGCGGTAATGACGACGATATCCGAATCTGCGGTGTCAGCATAATCGCTGGTACCGGTGATCTTTGCGTCGCTGCCAATAATCGGCATCGCTTCGGTCAGGTCGAGAGCTTTGCCCTGCGGCATCCCGTCAACGATGTCGACCAATACAACATCGGCGATCTCGCGTTCAGCCAGCCAGTGTGCGGTGGTGGAGCCGGTCATCCCGGCGCCGATTACAGATATTTTTGCCATAGTTCCTCCAATGGGAATTGATTGAATTACAAAAATCGCCTTTGAGCGATGGAATTGCTAGTTAATAGAATACTATATTGTTTAATCAGTCGATAGTTTATTTTGTCACATTTTCTCTATGTAATGCTTACATAGTCTAAATGAAAAAGTCTGTCATTTATTTGTGACAGACTTTTTGTCTTGATAACTGGCTTATAGCCCTTTTTCTTCGAGATAACGGATCGCTTGGATGGCTGCTCCCGCGCCCATTCCGGCAGAGGTAATCACCTGCCGAAAATGCGGATCGGCAACCTCGCCCGCTGCGTAAACGCCCTCGACTTCGGTTCGCCTCAGGTGGTCAACTTTTAGGTAGCCCTGCTCGTCTACCGCTAACTGCCCGTCGAAAAGCTCGGTATTTGGCGTATGTCCAACAAAGATGAACAAGCCTTCGGCTTTAATCTCGCCTTCTTCGCCGGTTTTGACGTTTTTCGTCTTCACCTTTTCGACTTTTTCGCCAATCGGCACCTCAGTTAGCACTGTGTTCCAAACGAATTTTATTTTTTCGTTTTCCATAGCGCGCCGTTTTAAAATCTCGCCTGCGCGCAATTCATCGCGGCGGTGGACAATGGTCACACTGCTCGCGTGGTGGGTGAGATAAAGCGCCTCTTCGAGTGCGCTATCCCCGCCGCCAACCACGACCACATCCATATCTTTGAAAAAGTGACCGTCGCAAGTAGCGCAATACGAAACCCCGCGTCCAATCATTTCCTCCTCGCCGGGTATTCCAAGCGGCACGGCAGTTGCGCCGGTGGCGATGATGATGGTGTCGGCGGTGAATTGCTCGCCGTAAGTGGTCACTTTGTAAGGGCGTTCGGAAAGGTCAACGTCAGTGGCGATGTCAAAAATCACTTCGGTGCCAAAACGAACAGCCTGCTGGTGAAGGGCGTCTACCAGTCCCTCGCCGGAAATTCCCTCCGGAAAGCCGGGGTAATTTTCGACAGCGTGGGTTTTGGAGACTTGCCCGCCCAAGTCCATCCCGGTCAGCACGACGGGAGCGAGATTGGCACGCGCCGTATAGAGCGCAGCCGCTAATCCGGCGGGACCTGAACCGATAATCAAGACATTGACGTGGCGGGGCGTAGATTCTTCTGTCATAAATTTCTCCTGAGCGTAGTGCGTAGTGCGTGTTGCGTAATGTCTCCGCCAATTCAGATGACTTTGAATAAAAGGCTTTTGGGTCAAAAAATCATTACGCAATACGTTTTACGCAACACGCACTTACAGATTTTGTAGGTACTCGCGGATCGCAACCGCAGCCTTCGCGCCATCCCCAACCGCGACGGCGACCTGTGCCAAATTCTCGGAAACCACATCGCCCGCAGCAAAGATACCGGGCACGGACGTGCGCATGTGCTTATCGGTGATGATATAGCCGTATTTATCGAGTTCAACGACATCTTTCACGAAGTCGGTATAGGGTTTGTAGCCAACGTAAATGAAGACTGCCGCAGTCGGGATTTCAACCTCTTCGCCGGTTTCACGGTTTTTGACCACGACCGATTTGACCAAATTCTCACCTTTGACTTCGGTCGCCATGTGCGAGAACATACAGGTGGTTTTCTCGTGACCTTTTACGCGGTCTTGCAAAACTTTTTCGGCGATGGAGTGATCCAAAAATTCCACGAAGGTCACTTTCTTGGCATATTGCAGCAAAATTTCAGCTTCCTGTAAGCCGGAGTTGCCGCAGCCGATTACGACCACTTCCTCGTCTTTGTAAAGCGGACCGTCGCAGGTGGCGCAGTAGGAAACGCCCTTATTGTAAAATTCCGCTTCGCCGGGGATACCGAGTTTCTTCGGCTCGCTGCCGGTGGCGAGTAGTACGCTGCGTCCACGATAGGATTTGCCTTCGGCGGTGCTAATGGTGAAGATGCCATCAGCGCCTTTTTCTACCGATTCGACCTCGTCAAATTCTTCGAGCTTTGCCCCGAAACGTTCTGCCTGCTTTTGGAAGTTTTCCATCAGCTCGGGACCACCGACCCCGTTTGGGAAGCCGGGGAAATTCTCGATCATGTGGGTTGAAGCTGCCAAGCCTCCACTCGCCTCTTTCTCGAGGATGAGAGTCTTCCAACCGTCGCGCGAAGCGTAAATCGCGGTTGTGAATCCGGCTGAGCCGGCGCCCACAATCACAACATCGTAGAGTTCGTTTTGATCTGCTGCTTCTGAATTATCAATATTGAGTGAAAACATTTTTTACTCCTATATCTGTCTAAGGCGTTAAGCTTTAGACGTCTTCCCATTGAATTACCTTACGGATAAAAAAATGACCAGATTGCTCATAGCGCGTTCGCTGCCATTTACAATCCGGTCATTGAATTAGGAGAGCAAGCTCCCCAAAAAATACTTAGTCTACAACTGCGAGCAGGTCGCCGTCTTCCATGATGATGTGGTCAACACCATCGAGTTTGATTTCGGTGCCGGTGTATTTCGGGAAGAGGATTTTCTGCCCAACTTTGACCATTTCTACTTCGTCGCCAACGGCAACAACTTCGCCGATCTGGGGTTTTTCTTTCGCGGAATCGGGCAAAATCAATCCGCTGGCGGTTTTGGCTTCCTGTTCGATGGGACGTACAAGTACACGCATTCCTAAGGGTTGAACATTCATTGTCTTTCTCCTTCTATTTTTTTGCTCGCTAAGGAGCGATTTTCTTTTAATGACAAGCGCTATTCTATCAGATGCACTTAGCAGAGAAAAGTTACATAGGGCAGGTTCATATAAAATGCTTATATAAAGTGCGTGTTGCGTAAAACGTAATGCGTAATGATTTTTTGGTTGACGGCTCTTGCATCAAAAAGCACCGAAATTTCGAAGACATTACGCAATACGAAATACGCAATATGTCTTATTTGACAAACCCGTCTGTTAATTTTAACGCCTCATCTAAAACCGCAAAACCCTCCGCTAACTGCTCCTCGGTGATGTTCAACGGCGGGATGATGAGCGCGGTATGCCAATGGACGGAGAGATATAAGCCATGCTCGAAGCAATAATCCTTGAAAGCCTTCATCGCCGGGCTGGATGAATTCCAGGGTGCCATCGGTTCTTTGGTTTCACGATTTTTGACCAACTCGAGGACGCCGAATAGCCCGATGGAGCGGACATCGCCGACGGATGGATGATTTTCTTTCATTTCGGATAGATGGCGGGACAAACTTGACCCGAGGCTTGCTGACCGTTCAACGAGTTTATCCTCCTGGAGTACGCGGATATTCGCCACCATCGCCGCCAAAGAGACGGGATGCGCGGTATAGGTCAGCCCGCCGCGATAGACCTTTTCGTCGAAGTGGCGGTAAATTTCTTCGGTCATGCCAACTGCGCCGAGGGGGGCATACGCTGAAGTGAGTCCCTTTGCCATCGTCATCAAGTCGGGTTTCACGCCCCAATTGTCCACCGCGAACCAAGCCCCCGTACGTCCGAAGCCGGACATCACTTCATCCGCAATCATCATAATCCCGTATTTGTCACAAATTTTGCGCACGCCCTGCATATATCCCTCCGGCGGGATGATGATGCCGTTCGTCCCCGTGACCGATTCCATGAGAATGGCAGCGATGGTCTCCGCGCCTTCGTATTGGATGATTTCTTCGAGATGGTTGAGATAATCGCGCGTGAAATCGGCTTCGGAGATGTTGGGGTTGGTGCGGTGGAAGGTGGAGCGATAGCGGTAGGGGTCGAGAAAGTGGACGACGCCCGACATTAAATTCGGCTCCCATTCCACGCGGCGCGGATCGCCGGTCAGCGCCATCGCGCCCGCCGTCGCGCCGTGATAGGAGCGGTAGCGGGTCAGGATTTTGTGCCTGCCCGTGTAGGCGCGCGCCAGTTTGATGGCGTTTTCGTTCGCATCCGCTCCGCCGAGGGTGAAAAGGAAGTGCGTGAGATTATCGGGGGTGATTTCGTTGAGCACCTTGCCTGCCAGCGAGCGCATTTTATTCGCCATCGCTGGCGCGGCGTAGGGGAGCGTGTCAAGCTGCTCTTTCATCGCGTTAATGATGCGCTGCTCGCCATGCCCGGCGTTGACGCACATGGTCATCGAGTTGAAATCAAGGTAGCGTTTGCCGTCCACGTCCCAGAAGTAGACGCCCTCGGCGCGCTCGACGGGAATGGGGTTGACTTTGCCCTGCGCAGACCAGGTCCAGAAGCCGTGCTCGCGCATGGTGGGGAGAATTTCTTCGTTCGGTAGATTGAACATTTTGTCCTCGGTAGAGAGTAGAAAGTGGAAAATAGTGAGTAGTTTGGTGAGCGGAATGGTATCACGATTGGGCTGGATGGGTATCACATTGTGGGCGTATAAAAGGCTGTTTTGCGCGTTAAAAAACGCTAATTAGCGCGAATATTCGCGGTTGTTTTATTTTTTGTAAGTGCTATCGCGCAGCAAATGGACACCGTATCAAACAGCCTATAAGAAAAACAGCCCTGCAAGTAAAGGGCTGTTTCGATAAAACTGCTTATTCAGTTGTGATTTATGTGGCAAATGCCGCTTGGCACCTATCTGTTGATTTAGCTCGTGAGCTTTCCTGAAAAAATCGCAGGCGAGAAATTTATCAAGATGCCAGCGGTTGGAGAGACAGAATCATGTTCGATAGGAACCTCCTTTCGTTAGACATCCCTATTATGGCGAATTTGAAATCAAAAATCAAGTATCTTACAGATTTGTCAGAAATTTCTCATATACAAATTCGCACGTCCTTTTTTGCCCGCTAATCCAATCAGATTTGTCTTTCGCAGACAGTACGCCATTTTTTGTGCCAATTTGGGATTAATGTTCAAAGATTTTGCCAAATCCTCCGTTGTGAAATTTTGCAAAGCGTCAGGAATGAACACTTGCCAGTCAACGGGCGTTTCAAAAAT
>JANTFU010000157.1 GCA_024763295.1 Anaerolineales bacterium | reverse complement strand
CATTCGATATTATCTGATTATCTTCCCCTTGCTATTTGTGTTTGCTGGAAGTCTGTTTGTGAAATGGCATAGCTTTTCCCGTTTGCATTGGGTAGCTTTGAGCATTGGATTTGTCTATTTGGCTGCTTCTATCTGGTCTTATTTTCCATACTATATTCCCTATTTTAATGAAACCATCGGCGACCGTAAGAACGCTTATCTTTATCTTGCCGATTCAAATCTGGATTGGGGGCAGGGCAGGTATGCACTAGAAGTATACTTGCAAGATTATCCGTCTGCGCAGTACGAGCCTGATAAAATGGTTTCCGGCTTAATCGTCATCTCTCCGAATGCCTTAGTGGGTGTGACGGAATCGCCTGCCAAATATGCTTGGTTACGGGAGAATTTCGAGCCTGTTGATATCATTGCCTATGAATATCTTGTTTATGATATTTCACCTTTTTCTTTTGAAGAACAGTGCGAAAGAACAAAATTTTGTAAATAGACTCTACTGGAGGTCAATATGGAATTCAAAATTGGAAATCGAATGATTGGCGATAATCACCCGACCTACTTTATTGCCGACATCGCCGCCAATCACGATGGCGACCTTGAACGCGCCAAAATGCTGATTAGACTCGCCAAAGAAGCGGGCGCAGATGCAGCCAAGTTCCAGAATTTCAAGGCGAAGAAGATCGTTTCGGACTACGGCTTTAAGTCGATGGGCGGACAGGTTTCGCATCAGGCTTCGTGGAAAAAATCGGTCTTTGAAGTTTATCAGGACGCAGAAGTGCCGCTCGACTGGACGCCAATTCTCAAGGAAGAATGCGACAAGGTTGGGATTGAGTATTTCTCTTCGCCGTATGATTTTGAATCTGCGGATGAGTTGGAAGCGTATATGGCAGCGTATAAAGCCGGTTCCGGTCTCATCTCTTGGCCCGATTTTTTGGTGTATATGGCGAAAAAGGGAAAGCCCTTCTTGATGGCAACCGGCGCATCGGATATCGGCGAAGTGGCGCGCGCGGTACGAGCTGTGCAGGCTGTGAATGACCAAATCGTCTTATTCCAGTGCAATACCAACTACACCGCCAGCGATGAGAATTACGATCACTTAAATCTGAATGTACTCAAAACCTACAAAGAGATGTTCCCGAACGTGATTTTGGGTTTGTCCGACCATACGCACAGCCCCGCGCCGGTTGTCGGCGCAGTTGCTTTGGGCGCTCGTGTGATCGAACGTCACTTTACCGACAGCAACGACCGCGAAGGTCCCGACCATAAATTTGCGCTGAATCCCGATACTTGGGCGGAGATGGTGTCCCAAGTCCGCACGCTCGAACGGGCGCTTGGTTCAAGCGATAAATTCGTCACGCCCAACGAAAAAGAGACCTACATGCTCCAGCGCCGCTGCCTACGGGCTGCGCGCGACATCAAAGCGGGCGAAACCTTCACCGCTGAAATGGTTGAGCCGCTGCGACCCGCAATCCCTGGCGCGCTGATGGCGTGGGATGCGGAAGTGGTCATCGGCAAAAAGGCGCTCGTTGACATGCCGTATGGGAAGGAATTGCGTTGGTCGAATATAAGTGAGTAAGTGTCAAGTGCTGATGTGTCAGGTGTCATGTGCAGAAGCCTCGCTACTTGATACCTGACACTTAAACACATGGCATATATACAAGGAGGAGCGCATGGCTTTGATTAAGCGTTTTGAAGATATTCGCGCATGGCAGGAAGCTCGTATTTTGGTCGGAGAGATTTACAAGGTTACAAAACAAGGTGATTTTGCACGGGACTTCGGTTTAAAAGACCAAATACAACGCGCATCTGTTTCTGTGATGACCAATATCGTTGAAGGCTTTGACGATGAATCAAAGGCTGAGTTTGCTCGTTTTCTAGGATATTCACGCCGTTCTGCGGTTGAAGTCCAATCATTGCTTTATGCTGCGCTTGATGCAGGCTATATAGACCAAACGAAATTCAATGAACTCTACGAACAAGCGAAGAAAACGAAAGCACTTGTAGGAGCATTTCGGCATTCGATAAAGAAACGTGCATAAGTATCATGTGCACCTGATACCTGAACACTTGACACATAAGCACATGGCACATAAACACATGACACTTAAACACATACAAACATGAAAATCATTTACTTCTCAACATCCTACTCCCCGCACGACCATCGCTTTCTCTCCGCGCTCGCCAAAACGGATCACAAGGTCTATTTTGTGCGACTGGAGCCTGCGACGAATGAAAGCGAAGATCGGATTGTCCCGACCGAGATCGAGCAGGTGCTGTGGGCAGGTGGCAAGGAAGCCTTCCGCTGGCGGGACGTGCCGAAATACGTCCGCTCGTTGCGCAAAGTCATCAAGGACATTAAGCCCGACATCGTCCATGCGGGACCGCTCCAGACCGTCGGCTTGATTGCCGTCTTGACGGGCTTTCGTCCGCTTTTGATGATGTCGTGGGGCTTCGATTTAATGGAAGACGTGCATCGTAATCGCTGGTGGGAGCGTATTACGTATTTCGTATTGCGTAGAAGCACCTTCTTTACGAGCGATGCCCATGTTACGCGGAATAAAGCCGTTGAATACGGCATGAATCCTGAACGCACGGTCGTCTTTCCCTGGGGCGTTGACCTAGACCATTTTAAACCCAACGTTAAAACGTCTGAACGTTCGAACGTTTTAACGTTGTTCTGCAACCGCTCATGGGAGCCGCGTTACGGCGTAGATGTTTTGGCTCGGGCATTTCTTCGGGCGGCACAGACCCAGCCCAACCTACGTTTGATCCTGCTCGGCGGCGGGTCGATGGGCGGCGAACTGCGCCGCATCCTATCGCCGGTTGCCGATCAAGTTCTCTTTGGCGGTTATATCTCCCAAAAAGATTTGCCGCGCTACTATAATATGGCAGACCTCTACATCTCGCCCTCGCACGTGGATGGCTCGTCCGTCTCGCTGATGGAAGCGATGGGCTGCGGACTGCCCTGTTTGGTCTCGGATATCCCCGCCAACAAGGAGTGGGTGAGCGATGACGAGAACGGCTGGCTCTTTCCGGATGGAAATGCCGAAGCGCTCGCGGAGAAAATCTTGCTTGCCGCCCAAAAGCGTGATACGCTGATTGAAATGGGTGCCCGCTCCCGCTCCATCGCCGAGCAGCGTGCCGATTGGACGAAGAATTTCAAAAAATTGCTGGATGCCTATGAGCAGACAGCGCAGTTGAAGTAAAGGAGTTTTCGATGATGATCTTTAGCTTGATTTTAGCCCTGTTTTTTTCGATTGTTGCCGTCATCTTTGCGTTGGGCAACACCGATGTCGTGACGATTAGTTTTCTTACTTGGCATATTGAAGGTTCTTTAGCCTTGATTTTGTTGGTTTCGGTCGCAATTGGGATTGTGATTGGTGTTTTGCTGATGGTGCCCGGTGCAATCAAACGGAATTTAGCGCTTTCAGGACAAAAGAAAAAGATTAAAACCCTCGAGCAGCAACTTGATCAGCACAAACAGGAACTGGATGACCATAAATCGAAAGTGACCCAGCTGGAGAGCAAGGTTAAAGAGACCGAAGCCCAAGAAGCCCAAGTCGTGGACGAAATCAACCAGCGGCTGGATACGCTCTAAGCTTTGTTAGGCAGAAAAGTGATATGAATGATAATTATGTAATTGTCGCTGATGATGTGCAGATCGGCAAAGGGGTTCGTATTGGTGACGGGGTCAAGATATCAGCCGGAATTGACTTTACAACCGGCGAGTTGAAGCCTGCTCAAAAAGTGGTTATCGGTGATGGTGTTTTTTTAGACCACGATATTGAAATTTCTTGCCCTTCAATCGAAATTGGTGACTACACCATGATTCGTGAAGACACAAAGATTACCGGTCGCAAAGAAGCCAAAATTGGCAGTTGTTGTTGGTTTGGGCAAGGTTGCATCCTGAATACGCACGGTGGGTTATACATCGGCAACGGCGTTGGGATTGGCGCGCACAGCCAGCTTTGGACGCACATCCGCTTTGGTGATACGTTGCAAGGCTGCCGCTGGGAAGGTGATACGCCGATGGTTGTCGAAGATGATGTCTGGTTTGTAGGGCATTGTCTGGTGTCGCCGATTACTGCCAAAAAGAAGAGCATGGCAATGCTGGGGTCAGTCATCACGCGCGACATGGAGGAGAATCACATCTATGCTGGTGTGCCAGCCAAAGACATGACTGAGAAGTTTGGCAATCAATATGAAGAAGTCAGCGTGGCAAAGAAATATGCAGTCATGCAGGAAAAGCTGGCAGAGTTCTATGCTGCGCATCCTGAATTTCCAAAATCTATTGAGATTATCCAAGACCCAAGCGAGATCATTTCTGATGAAAAAACCTACTTCGATGTTTCCAGCCGCACCTACACCAAACGCTTGAGCGATGAAGAAATCGAATTTATGAAGTTTTTGCTGGTGACAATCAAGTTTTATCCCGCGTAATAATGGAACGCGGGTTTTCGCGGATTTAAAACCCAAAAATAAAAATCCGCGAGAATCCGCCAAATCCGCGTTAGCGTAGCGGCATCCGCGTTCTATCTTTTAGACCTATGAAACCCTACCCCTCCCTCAAATCCATCATCGCCGAACTGCTGCCTCTGCACCGCACCATCGTCTCCGACGACATGGACAAAACCCTCGAAATCATCGGCGGCTATCTGCCCGATTCGGCAAATTACGAGATCCAAACCTACGCGCCCGGCTCCAAAATCTGGACGTGGGAAGTTCCCGAACGTTATATCGTCCACGAGGCATATCTTGAAAGCGAAAGCGGCGAGCGCATCGTGGATTTTGCCGACAATCCCCTTCACATTATCTCTTATTCCCTGCCCATTGATAAAATTCTGACCTGGGAGGAGCTAGAACCGCATCTGCGCTACAGCGAAAAATTCCCCGATGCCATTCCGTGGGAGTTCAAATATTACGAACGGGATTGGGGATTCTGTCTGCCGAAAAATCAATTCGACAAGCTGGATCGGACTGCCCGCTACCACGCCGTGATCGACGTCGAATTCGCACGCGACCCTGAGCTGGGTCTAAAAATTGGACACGGGGTGCTGCATCCCGAAGGCGGTGCCGCCAACGGCGCTGGCGAGATCATCGTCCAAGCCCATAGCTGCCACCCCATGCAAGCCAACGACGACCTGGCAGGCGTGGTCAGCACCATCGAACTTGCCCGCAGGCTGGCAGAAAAACCGTTGCCCGCAGGCTCGATGAGCGTCCGCTTCTGGTTTGGACCCGAAACCATCGGCACGATTGCTTATTTGGCGAATAACGAAGACTTAATCCCCAACTTGCAGGGCGGCATCTTCCTGGAAATGACGGGCAACAAAAATCAAATTGCGTGGCATCATTCAAGACAACACGACCATTTACTAGACCGCATCACACAATACGTCCTACGCAACACGCAACACGAAGAACGAGACTTCGCTGCCGCCCCCGCCAACGACGAGCGGGTCATCAACGGACCTGGCGTGAATGTGCCCTGCATCTCGCTTAATCGCTTCCCTTACGACGAATACCACACCACCGAAGACAACCTGAACATCATGGACGAAGCCATGCTGCAAGGCGCTGCCGACGTCGCCGAAGAGATCATCCGCATCTTTGCCAGCAACTACATCCCCAAACGAACCTTTCGGGGTCCCGTCTTCCTTTCGGGGCACGGACTGTGGGTCGACTGGCGTGAAAACTGGAACCTGAACCGCGCCATTGAAAAGATTATGATGCGCTTCGAAGGAGAACACTCCATCTTCGACATCGCCGAACAAACAGGTCTCGATTATTGGGAGACGTATGAGTATGTTGAGAAGTTTCGAGCGAAGGGTTTTGTGACGAGGTTGCCGATAAAATCAGA
>JANTFU010000156.1 GCA_024763295.1 Anaerolineales bacterium | reverse complement strand
TAAAAAAGTTTATTTCGCCAAAGCCTATTAATCAGGTATCAGGAATTAGTCAATCAGGGATCAGGCAAGCCCTTTCGAGCGGCTTCCTGATCCCTAATCCCTGATAACTAATCCCTGTTTTTTTCCATGCCCGCCATCAACCTTGCCCAACTCAACACAGAAGTCGCTCGGCTCGCCGATTTATTTGACGAACCGGCGGCTTTTGTTCGTTCCCTGCGTGAAATGCTAGAAGGCTATGTCAATCAAACTTTGCGCACGCGCAAGGCTGTTGCGCCCGGCTCCACGCTCTCAACATATCGAACCCCGCCCGCCGTCATCCGCAAAATTGAGAGTACCTTACGCCCGCTCGCACGGAAAAAACCCGAAGCCGCCCTTGCCCTCGCCGACGAACTCTGGGACGAGAATAGCCTCGAAACCCGCCTGCTCGCCGCCTACTTGCTCGGGCTGCTCCCTCCGGACGAAGCACGCCTGCTCGCTCGTCTCACCGTCTGGACACAAAAAGTACGCGACCCAAACGTGCGCGGCTTGCTGCTCACCCATAGTCTCGCCCGCCTGCGCGAGGAAACCCCCAAACACTTCCTCGCGCTCATTAGCGAGTGGCTCTATCCGCACCGCCAGCAATTTTGGAGCAACGGTCTACAAGCGCTGCTCCCGCTCATCAACGCCGCAGAGTTTGATAATCTCCCACCCGTTTTCGATATAGTCGAACCCATCATCGAAGCCGCGCCAACCATGTATCAGGGAGACGTGGGCAAAGTCATCAATGCGCTCTATGCGGCATCGCCAACGGAGACCAGCTTCTTCCTGAAGCAAATTATCCGCAAAGAAGAAAATACAAAAGCCGCCACCATGTTGCGCCGCCTTTTGCCGGAGTTTCCTGCGGAACTGAGAGCGGCATTGGGACGGGAACTTAAATCTCGCTAGGTTTAACGGGGAATCAATAAGGCTGGGCAACCTGCTTCTTGTGCAATGACCAAGCCGAAATCAGGGGCGATGCGGTTTTTCATCCAAAGTAAAGGGCAGACACGCAGGTCTGCCCCTACGAATTTTCCGAATCCTAACTTGCCCATCTACCTATATCTGGTATAATCCGTGCGCTGTACTGACTGGTCCTGTCTCGCGGTTTTGGCTGCGGTCACGGAGACCTGCAAAATTAAGAAAGGAGCATACGTCATGTCTATTTCAAAAGAAGCAAAAGCACAGGTAATGGCGAATTATCGCCGTGATGAAAACGACACGGGTTCACCTGAAGTACAAATTGCAGTGCTGACCACCCGCATCAACAATCTCACCGATCACCTGCGCGCCAATAAGCACGATGAATCGTGCCGCCGTGGCTTGTTGAAATTGGTTGGTCGCCGCCGCCGTTTGCTGGCTTACTTGCGCCGCAAGGATTATGCCCGCTACATCAGCTTGACCGACGAATTGAAACTTCGCCGTAAGTAATTTGTTTGACCGAGTAGATGGTCATGGGATCATCTACTCTTTTTATATTTAGCAGCTCTCTGTCTGCTAAAATTCGCTCCGCCAGTTAGGAATTGAAAGGTGCTGATAACGGGGAAGGTGCAAGAGGCAAGTTGCAGGAAAAAATCGCAAATTGCCACTCAAACGTGATTTTCCAAAACAATCCAGCGCAGGTTGAGTAGGATGACAGCATCATCGTCATCCGTATCGAAACCAAAGCGGTAAATCACGCCCCACGCACCACGTTTTCATTAGCTTTCAGTCCCTGACAGGCGGAAAATGGAGAAATAAAAATGAAACCAGAAGGTAAACGTTACACCGCAGCAGTGGGCGGGAAATCTGTCATCTTTGAGACAGGTAAACTCGCTCATCAGGCTGGCGGCGCTGTCAGTGTTATGCTGGACGACGCCATGGTCTTTTGTGCTGCCACCATGAGTTCCAAAGCCCGCGAGGGGGTCGATTTTCTGCCCCTGAGCGTCAACTACGAAGAACGGATGTACGCCGGTGGGCGCATCCCCGGCTCTTTCTTCCGCCGTGAAGGTCGCCCGCATAGCGAAGCGATCCTCGTCTCACGTCTCACCGACCGCCCGCTGCGCCCGCTCTTCCCGAAGGGTATGCGCAACGATATTCAGGTGCTGATTTATTCGCTTTCAGCGGATGACAACCCGCTGGATATTTTGGCAATCAACTCCGCTTCGGCGGCAGTTGCCATCTCCAATATTCCTTGGGATGGACCGATCGGCGCCGTGCGCATTGGACGCATCAACGGCGAGTTTGTCATCAACCCGACCTTTGCCGAAATGGAGCAATCGGACCTGGATTTACGCTTGGCAGGCACCAAAGAGGCGATTCTGATGGTCGAGTGTGGAGCGGACGAAGTCCCCGAAGATGTGATGGTTGATGCCCTTGAGTTGGGTCATCAATCCATTCAACCGATCATTGACGCCATCAACACGATGGCTGCCGAAGTTGGCAAAGAAAAAGACGAGCCTATTCTCGCCCTTGACGATGAAGAACTGGAAAAGAAAGTCTTTGAGTACGTCAGCGCCCCGATGAAAGAACTCATCTCCAAGCCGCTGACCAAAGACGAATTCTACGGCGGCATGGACGAACTCAAAGCCCAAACCGTCGAAGCGATGCTCGCCGAAAACGAAGAGTTAGCGGAAAAAGACATCAAAAACGCCTTTGGCGCCGCAGAAAAAACAATTGTGCGCGAACGCATCTTAAACGAGGGCAAGCGTCCCGACGGGCGTGGTCCGAAAGACATCCGCCCGATTTGGTGCGAAACGGACATCAGCCCGCGCGCGCACGGTTCCGCCATCTTCACACGCGGCGAAACGCAAGCGCTCACATTGGCAACCCTCGGCACACTGCGCGACGCACAAGACCTCGACAACCTGACCCCCGAAAAAGAACGCCGCTACATGCACCACTACAACTTCCCGCCCTTCTGCACCGGCGAAGTCAAAATGATGCGCGGCACTTCCCGCCGTGAAGTAGGTCATGGCGCGCTGGCGGAACGTGCACTTTTGCCCGTCATCCCCAGCAAAGAAGAATTCCCCTACTCCATCCGTCTCGTCTCCGAGGTGATGGCATCGAACGGATCATCCTCGATGGCTTCGACCTGCGGCTCGACTCTGGCGCTGATGGACACCGGCGTGCCGATTAAAGCCCCCGTATCGGGCGTGGCGATGGGCTTGGTTAGCGATGGTGAAAATTATCGCATCCTGAGCGACATCCTCGGCACCGAAGACCACCTCGGCGACATGGATTTCAAAGTCACCGGCACTGAAAAAGGCATCACCGCCCTGCAAATGGACATCAAAATCAGCGGTTTGAGCGCCGACCTAATGCGTGAAGCCTTGGCGCAAGCGCGTGAAGCGCGGATGCACATTCTGGGCGAGATGATGAAAGTTATCAGTACCCCGCGCCCCGAACTAAAGAATCACGTCCCGCGCGTCACCACCGTCCAAATCCCCGTCGACAAAATCGGCGCGATTATTGGACCCGGCGGTAAGACCATCCGTGCCATTCAAGATGAAACCGGCGCCCGCCTTGATATTGAAGAAGACGGCACCGTCTACATCTCTGCTGTGGATGGCGAAAGCGAAGCCGCAGCCCGCGCCCGCGTGGAAGGCTTGACCGAAAGCGCCGTTGTCGGACGCATCTACACCGGTCGCGTTGTCCGCGTCGCAGATTTTGGCGCTTTTGTTGAAATCCTGCCCAATATCGACGGTCTCGTACATATCTCGCAGCTCGACAGCGTACGCGTCAACAGCGTTGAAGATGTTTGTCAGGTTGGTGATGAAATCACCGTCATGGTCACCAACATCGGCGGCGACGGCAAAATCCGCCTCTCCCGTCAGGCTGTGCTTGAAGGCTGGACGGCTGAAGAAGCTCTTGCCAACGACCAACCGCGCGGCGGCAAACGCAACAATCGTAGCCGCAATGATCGCAGCAACCGTGGCGGACGTAACAACCGACGCTAGATAAAATTAAACTTTATAAAAAAAGGCGGCTCTTGATTGAGACGCCTTTTTTATTCCCTGAGATTGAAATCTAAGGCTGGCATGAGCATGAGAAACCTGCTTAAAGCAGGCTTGGGCGCGTTTAGCCTACGAATTCATTCGGAGGAGAAAATACCATTCCCTAAGAAAATACAAATTCCTGAGATTGAAATCTCAGGCTGCCACAAGAAGTCCGCTTAAAGCGGACTTGGAAACCCTCAGGCTACGAATTCATTCGCCGAAAACCATGAAACTCAAAACCCTCCTCGCCCAATACCCGCGTCAATTTTGGCTGCTCTACCTCGGCGTATTCATCGCTATGGCAGCAGGCACCATGATCTGGCCCCTTATGCTCGTATACGTTAGCAAAAGGCTCTCCATGCCACTGGCGCAAGGCGCCTCCCTAATCACCATTAATTCCATCGCCAGTGTTACCTTTACCTTTTGGGCAGGCTCACTAACCGACAAATTCGGGCGCAAGTGGATCATGGTCTTCGGGCTAGTCGTCAACGCTATGGGTTATATCTTCCTAATCTGGGCAAACACCTATGCGTATTTCGCCGCCATCATGCTTATCACGGGCTTCTCCAATCCCCTCTTCCGTGTGGGTGTCGACGCCATGCTGACCGACATCATCCCCGAAGGGCAGCGCATCGAAGCCTTTGCGCTTACCCGCATGGCAAAAAACGTCGGCGTCTCCATCGGTCCCGCCCTCGGCGGCATACTCGCGGGCATCTCGTACAGCATCTCTTATCTCAGCGCCGCTGGCGGGATGCTCATTTTTGCCCTTATGCTCACGCTTGGCGCAAAAGAAACCTTGCCCGCCAAAGCAGAAACGCCCACCCTCGCCATTTCTCCCCTGCCCAGAGGCTATCTGGAGATGCTCAAAGACAAAGAATTTGTCGCCATGATCGCACTCTACTCCTTCGGCTGGATCATCGTCGCCATGATTTGGCTGCTCATGCCCGTCTACGCCAACCAGCAATACGGCATCAGCGAAAGCCAATACGGGCTTATCCCCACCGTCAACGGGCTAATGGTCATCTTCCTGCAAGTGCTTGTCACCAAGCGCACCAAACACTTCCGTCCGCTCACCATGATCACCCTCGGCATGTTCCTTTATGCCATCGGCACAGGCACAGTCGCCTTTGCCACGGGCTTTTGGGGATTTATGCTCAGCATCATCATCGTTACCCTTGGCGAGTTGATTATCGTCCCCACCTCCAGCGCCTACGTTGCCAACCGCGCCCACCCGCAAATGCGCGGACGCTATATGGGCATCTACAATTTAGCGTGGAGCTTTGCGCGTGGTGTCGGACCCGTTCTCGGCGGATGGATTGGCGACACGCTCGGCGCTACTTCGATTTGGTACGGCGGATTTATCATCGGGACGCTCTCATCTTTGGGCTTGCTACTGCTAACCATGGCAACTCGGCGGAGAAAAGCGCTTACCGTTTAATCCCCTCTTTTAATCCTGTGTGGGCAAATAAGGCATCTCAGGCGCAGACACGCCCAAAAATTTCCCCAGCGCTGCCCGCGTGGCTATGCGATCATCCCAAGGATATTCAATCTCGCCAAAGCACATCGACTGCTCATGCCCCTTCCCGCAGATGAGAACGACATCGTGCGGATTTGCCAATTGCAAGGCAAAAAGGATTGCCGCGCCCCGATCTTCCACCCGCCAAAATGACTTGCCCTCGATACCGCCCTTGTCAATTGCCCCGTGTGCCATCTCGGACAGAATCTCACTAAGCGACTCGGTACGTGGATCCTCTGCCGTTAGGACGGTCAGGTCGGCGAGTTCAGCGGAGACTTCTGCCATCATGCGGCGTTTTTCGCGGTCGCGCAGCCCCGCCGAGCCGAAGAGGGCAATCACGCGCCCGGCGGTCATCTCACGGGCT
>JANTFU010000155.1 GCA_024763295.1 Anaerolineales bacterium | reverse complement strand
CCTGGCAACTTCACTTGCTATGGCTCAATATCTACCTATGTGGATGGCTCAATCGAATTTCTGCCATACGACGCAGGATGGACCCGCCAAGATGAACTCCCTTGGGCAGCAACAGGTTTAGAACAAGGCTGGCTCGTATCGCATGATAACTGCGTAAAGTCACCGATAGAATATAAATTCATCACTCCGTAAAGCCATTCTCAACATATAATCCGAAAAGCACCACCCATTGTAAAGACCACTTTCGCGAGAGAGTGGTCTTTACTTTTACAAAAGCAAATCAGCTTTTATGCAAGCGGTTCACGAAAATCGTAAATACCATTACGCACAGCGTATTTTGCGCCACATTTTGAGCAGACGAGTATTTCAGGGGTATCTTCGAGCGGGGTGCCGCACTGCGGACATTGGAAAAAGCTACCTGCTGCGGCAATTTTGCTCTCGCCGCGAGCGATGTTGAGGGTGAAAACCGAAGGCGTCAGTTGCCACCAGTCGCCGGTGAGTTGGGCGAGGGCATCGAGTTTGGCAAGAAATTGGGCGGGGAAAAGGCGTTTAAGAATGCCTATACGAAAATGGGAGAGGGTTAGCTGGCGCTGAAGGTCAAAATCGCACTCATCGAGCCATTGGCGCACGGTTTTGGGATGAAAATCGAAGTTGAGGGCAACAAACTCAACCTGCTCCGGCGTGAAGGGCGACCAATCTTGTTTGCCGAGGGCATAGCGCAGGATTGCTTTGAGATTGAGTTTATTGGCATATTCAAGGATGAATGCGCCCGCAGGTTGCAGCACACGCCGCACCTGTTTGAGTGCAGCGGGCGCATCTTGCATGTGGTGTAACGTGCGGATCATCGTCGCGCCATCGAAAAGACCGTCCACGAAGGGCAGTTTATAGGCATCGGCGGCGACGTAGATGTAATCACCGCTCTCGCCAAGACGCTCCTGCGCTTGCTGGAGCTGTGTGCGCGAGTAATCGAGCAGCACAACGCGCTCGTAGCCTTTGTAGCGCGGCGTATTCCGTCCGGCACCTGCGCCAATTTCAAGCATCAGCTTGCCACTTTTTGGCAGCAGGCGTTTTAGGGCAATTTCTTCGGCTTTATCTTCGTAGGCGCGCCCACCTTCATCCCAAAAGGATTTTTGGTAGTCGGAGCCTTCATAGTCACATACGGGGGGAGTTGTCATAATTAGTTATTAGTGGTTAGTTGTTGGTTGTTAGTGGTTAGTGGGAGTGATGATAAAAGAAAACAGCCATCAGAGCAAGCCCGCTGCCTGATTTGCCAAGCAATACCGAATACTGCCTTCTGATAACCCGTCTCGCTTGGCACAAAAGCGCTTTGTTGGTATAGTCACAGCCATGAAAATTCTCTTCATCGCCGATGGACGCTCACCGATTGCGCGCAACTGGATTAAATACTGGACAGGACACGCGCACGAAGTAAGCCTCGTTTCCACCTATCCTGTGGATACAGAACCTGCCGGAACGCATCTGGAATTTTTGCCGGTTGCTTTCAGCCAAACCAAAAGCGCGGCGTCAGCTTCTACCGTTAAACAGAAATCCCTGCTTTGGGGTGCCGCAACCCTAAAACTACGTCTCGCCCTGCGTCATTGGCTCGCCCCGCTGACGCTGCCCAAAGCCGCCGCGCGTCTCAACGAGATTATTGCCGAAACCCAGCCGGATATCGTCCATGCCATGCGCATTCCCTACGAAGGCATGTTGGCAGGACTGGCAAAATCGCGCAACAAAGACTTTCCAACCTTGCTCATCTCCATCTGGGGCAACGACTTCACCCTCCACGCGCCTTCCACACCGCTGATGCGCTACTACACCCGCCTGAGCTTGCTCCAAACCGATGCCTTACACGCCGACTGCGAACGCGACATCAGACTAGCAGAAAAATGGGGCTTTGACGGCACAAAACCGAGCATCGTACTGCCCGGTGCCGGCGGCATTGATGGGAATGTTTTTTATCCGCAGCCTCCCCTCACCATCCGCTCTCTCCCAAAGGGGGAGGGAACTGTTTTCCACCCCTCGGGGAGAGATGCCCGAAGGGCAGAAAGGGGAAAAAACGCCCCTGTCATCATCAACCCGCGCGGTTTTCGCGGCTATGTGCGCAACGACACTTTCTTCCACGCCATCCCGCTGGTGCTCAAAGAGCGCCCCGATGCAAAATTTATCTGTCCCGCCATGGCTGGAGAATCACAAGCAGAAGCCTGGATTCAGGAGTTAGGCATATCCGCTGCGGTTGAGCTAACCCCGCCTCTTGCACAGGAGCAACTTGCTCACACGTTCCGCTCCGCACAAATCTTAGTCTCTCCCAGCACACATGACGGGACGCCCAACTCCCTGCTGGAGGGCATCGCCTGTGGCTGCTTCCCTATCTGCGGCGATCTGGCTTCCATCCGCGAGTGGATCACAGACGGCGAAAACGGCTTATTGATCGACCCCGCAAAACCGGAAGCGCTCGCAAAGGCAATTTTGCGTGCCTTAAAAGACGAAAACCTGCGCAAGCAGGCTTTTAGAGCAAACCAGCAAATCATTGCTCAGCGCGCAGAATATACGCAAAGCATGAAAAAAGCGGAAGCGTTTTACACAAAAATTTTGGTATAAAAAATACCGAGCATGTTCAACACTGCTCGGCATCTTTTTTTAGGCTTCGGGCGGAAGGCGCAGTTCGTCGAGCCGTTGGCGCAATTCGATGCGGCGTGTATCTGCCGCGTTACGAATTTCTGCCTGAAACGCCAAGCCGCGCTCACGCAACTCGCCGCGCAAACTCTCACCTGAATCGGGGGCAAGCAAAAGAGCGATCGTCGAGCCAACTAAACCACCAACAACAATGCCGATCATAAAACCAAAGATTCTTCGCATGTGATTCTCCTATTTGTAGGTTCTCAGTTGACTTATTATAACGGCTTCTAAATCAGACTGCAAAAAGAAGGTAAAATACCCGCCGGAAAAAACAAAGAATTTATGAGTTCACTGAAAAAGCCGAGTTTTTCAGAAATCAATCTAAAAAACGCGCCCCTTTTCTCTCTGAAGGGAGCGATTTAAGGGATGGCGTGTTAAAAACTCAGTTTTTAGGGTGTTCTCTCCCACTTAGAGATGATTGAATATCTTTTTGCAGTGGAGTCATTTATGTCCAAAAATCTATTTAGCAATTAACGACAGGAGTTTATGATGACAAACAAAATTAAACGCATTGCGATTAGCACCGGCGGCGGCGATGCCCCCGGGCTGAACGCCGTTATCCGCGCTGTGACTTTATCCGGAGAAAAACGCGGCTGGAAAGTTTACGGCATTCGTGACGGATATAACGGACTGTTATCGCCCGAAGAATATGAAGATGGCGGCATCATCCGCCTGACGCGTGATCGGGTACGCGGAATTACGCATTTGGGCGGCACCATTTTGGGCACCAGTAACCGCAACCACCCCATGCACTATCCGCTCGAGTTGCCCGACGGCACCATCGAAGAGGTCGATCGCACCGATGAAATTGTGCGCACGCTTTGGCTCCATAAAATTGACGCCCTCGTCAGCGTGGGCGGCGACGGCTCGCTCGTCATCTCCGGTGCGCTACACGACAAAGGGATGCGCCTGATTCATGTACCGAAAACCATCGACAACGACCTCGACAAAACCGATGTAACCTTCGGCTTCGATACAGCCGTAGGCTTCGCCACCGAAGGCGTCGACCGTTTGCACAGCACCGCCGCTTCACACGGGCGTGTGATGGTCGTGGAAGTGATGGGGCGCTACGCCGGTTGGATTGCGTTGCACTCTGGCGTTGCAGCTTCTGCCGATGTTATCCTAATTCCTGAAATCCCTTACGACATCAACAAAGTTGCCCAGAAAATCAAAGAACGCGACGATATGGGACGCCACTTCACCATCGTCGTGGTTGCCGAAGGAGCAAAACCGGCTGGAGGCACTACGGTAGTGCACGCCAAGGAAGCGGGCAAACCGGACGAGCGTCTAGGCGGGATCGGTGAAAAGGTCGCAGCTGAAATTCGCGCTATCACTGAAAAAGAAACCCGTGTAGTTGTTTTGGGGCATTTGCTGCGTGGTGGTACTCCCACCGCCCTCGACCGTCTGCGCGCTCTGCGCTTTGGTGCGGCTGCCGTACGCGGTCTCGAAGAAGGGCAGGACGGCGTTATGGTCGCGCTTGAACCGCCAAACGTAAAATACGTCCCCATCTCCGAAGCAATCGGGAAGATGAAACATGTCCCGATCGACGGCGACACCGTGATGACCGCCCGCGACCTTGGCATCACCTTTGCTGACGCAAACACAAAAGAATAGGAAAGAGAAAAGGTCTTTTATAAAGATTGTGTTAACAAAAACCAATCTGGCGAAAAGGCGCTTGACTTCACTGTCATGCTCTTGTAGAATACCGCCCAATATAAGAAACGTATAAGAATTTTCCAAAAACCATGTCTATTTTCTCGCTCAACCTTATTAGCCTCATCCTTATTAGCTTGGTCCTTATTATTGGGACCGAGAGAATGCGCGTTTGGGTGACTGGCTAGGCTGAGTATAAAAATAGCTAAAGCAATGTTGAGATAAGGCTGCCCAAACGGGCAGCCTTTTTTATTTTGTCAGATCGCCCCAAAAGGCAATTATTCAAAAGGAGAATGAAGATGAAAGAAATGCCCCAAACCGAAGCCCACATGATGGAAAAATTCCCCGAACCGCAGGGAATGCCCGCCGAGTGGCACGAACACGATGTCGCTACCGCCAAATATCGCCAGGCAAAACAGGCGGAAATGGCGAAAAAGAAGACTGAACCCAAAGTCGAATTCAGCGCCGATGCCGAAAAAGAAGCCCACATGATGGAAAAATTCCCCTCGCTGAAAATCGAACCCGACGATTGGCACTGTAACACAAGTTCCTGCCAATAAAACGCCCAACCAAACCCTCTCGCCGCCGTCAGGCGGCGTGTTTATGAGACTACAAATACCAAGAAGGTTGCTATGAGATCAGACATCATCAAAAAAGGTTATGACAAAGCCCCCCACCGCTCACTGCTGCGGGCGACCGGCGTCGTCGGCGAAGGGGATTTTGACAAGCCCTTCATCGCTATCGTTAATTCTTATGTGGATATAGTACCGGGGCACGTCCACCTGCGTGAGTTTGGTCAGCAGGTTAAGGACGCGGTTCGGGCGGCGGGCGGTGTGCCCTTCGAGTTTAACACCATCGGCGTGGACGACGGGATCGCCATGGGACACGGCGGGATGAAATTCTCACTGCCCTCTCGTGAGTTAATCGCCGACTCGGTCGAGACCATGATTCAAGCCCACCAGTTTGATGCGATGGTCTGCATCCCAAACTGCGACAAGATCGTGCCCGGCATGTTGATGGCAGCTATGCGCGTCAATATCCCGACCATCTTCATCTCCGGCGGTCCGATGCCAGCCGGAAAAACGCCCGACGGCAAAGCCATCGATCTGGTATCGGTTTTCGAGGGCGTTGGCGCTTACTCAGCGGGCAAAATCGACGACGAAGAGCTGACCATGCTCGAAACGCTCGCTTGCCCCTCCTGCGGCTCCTGCTCCGGCATGTTTACTGCCAACTCCATGAACTGCCTGATGGAAGCGCTCGGCATCGCGCTGCCCTTCAACGGCACAGCTCTCGCCACCACCCCCGAACGAGAAGAACTGGCGCAAAAAGCCGCCAAACAAATTTTCACCTTGCTCGAAAAAGACATCAAACCGCGTGATATTGTCACCGCCGAAGCCCTCGACGACGCTTTTGCCCTCGATATGGCGATGGGCGGCTCGACGAATACCGTTTTACACACCCTCGCTCTCGCCAACGAAGCCGAAGTGGACTACACAATGGCACGCATCGACGAAGTGGCAAAGAAAGTGCCGCATATTTGCAAAGTTTCCCCTTCGGGACA
>JANTFU010000154.1 GCA_024763295.1 Anaerolineales bacterium | reverse complement strand
TTATTGGATTAATTGCTGAGAAATAGATGCAAACGTCATCTATGTATTGTGATTTACGTCACAAATGTTATTTGCCTAAAAAGGTCAAATTTAGACTTTTGTCGATTTTACATTTGTCGAGAGACATTGTGTCATAAATATAAAAAGCGTTCCATGAGACGAAACGCTTTTTAGTCATTCTTAAATGGGCTTGTGTAACTCTGCGATGAGCCTGTTTTTGCGATGCAATAGTTTCAGAACTGTCTTGGGGCTGCTTTGGCGATTGGTTGTGGCTTTGCCAAAACAAAGCGCAGCGTGATTGCTTTTCCCACTATTCGATTTCTTCAGAGATGCGCAAAATATGTCGTTCGCCGGTTTGGGAATCGGCAAATGTATTCAACATTGAGTTTGTTGTGGCAAAAATCTTTGCGACGGATGGATTTTGCTCGAGTTCTTTGAACATTTGGACGGGGATGAAGATGTAGCCGCGGATCGAATCAATCCGGTTGGGGCGGTGGGTGCAGCGACTGATCCACGCGCTGTTGTTAAGGGCGAGTTCTTCGGGGATGGGCGCCAACTTTCCATGACGGTCATAAAAGCGCAGGGCAAGAGCGAAGCGTTCATTTTCTGCATTAGCGCCCAGACAGCATCCATCAATTCATCCGCCGCTTTGGGTGCGTTGCCTGCCGGTTCCCAAAATCCGCCTTCAGGAAAAAACAATGTGCCGCGAATAAAAACGCGGTGGGATATTGGATGTGTAGGGCATCAAGGGTAAAATCTCCTCAGAGAGTTGCAAATAATAACCCCGTAATGCTTGTAGGATTTTCGGTTGCGGAGTTCAATTTTAACGGAGGCAAAATGAAAAAAACAATTTGTTTTCACCATAATGATCCGGATGGTCATGCCAGCGGCGCGATCGTGAAGTATGCGCTTGGCGAGGCTGTGGCGTTGGTGGAAAGTGATTACGACGGAACGCCCATTCCCTGGGACTTGGTTGCTAACGCCGAACAGGTAATTGTGACCGATTTTTCTTTTCCGCTGGACGATATGCAACGTTTGGCTGAGGGGCGCGAAATGGTCTGGATCGACCACCATAAAAGCGCGATGGAAGAATTTGCGGGTATTGCTGATGATTGGGCAGGTATCCGTGATATTGGCGAAGCGGCTTGCGTGTTGACTTGGCAATACTTTTTTCCTGAACGAAAGGTGCCGCGTGCCATTGTTTTGATTGGAGACCGTGATATTTGGCGTTGGGCGGAAAAAGATACCGGTGCGTTTGGGGCGAGCTTATATCATCAAGACCATCACGCCAATCGTGCGGAGTTTTGGAAGCCCTTGCTTGAAGATGATGAAAAAGTATTAGAGAAGATGATTGCGGAAGGCGCTTGGCTGCGGGAGATTAGCCTGAAAGAAGTCGACGCCCTGATGGAAGCGCGCAGTTACGAAGTTGCATTTGAAGGCTATCGCACGCTGGTTATTAATCGACGTGGTACGGGTGATATTGGCAATTATGGGCGCGAGCGCGGCTACGATCTCGTTTACGCTTACGTCGATTCCATGCAAGCAGAGGGGCTGACCACGAGCGTGACGCTATACTCGAACAAGGTCGATGTCTCTGTGATTGCGACGCGCTATGGCGGTGGGGGACACGCAGGCGCGGCAGGTTTCTCATTTCTGCGTAGGGAAACGCCTTTCCCTGCCGGGGCGGAGGTTAGCTGGTAAATTAAGCGAAGAAGCGCTCAATGTCGAGCGCTTCTTTTTTACTTGCTTTACTTGAACCAGATTTGTGTCATAAAGAGCGTGAGCAAAATCCAAACTGCGGAGAAGACCGAAGCCACTAGCAGACCCGCCAAAAGCGCATACATGGTGTAACGCCGAGATTCAGAGCGCGTGAGTTGCTGCTCCGATGTGGGTTTTGGGCTAAGGTCTTTTTGGTTATACCAAGAGGTGCCCTCCACGTTCATATCGACAATGGTCATGCCGTTGTCGTCGCTATCTTTCGGGTTACGCATCTTCTACAACAGTGCCCTGATCGTTGTACAGGTGGCAGGCAACCATGTGACCGGGTTCCACTTCGCGGGTTTGTGGAATTTCTACTTTGCAAATATCCATACACTCGCTGCAACGGGTGTGGAATTTACAGCCGGAGGGCGGGTTTGCGGGTGAAGGAATACTGCCTTCAAGGATAATGCGATTGCGTTTTGCGGTCGGGTCTGGTACGGGCGCAGCGCTGAGTAAGGCTTTGGTGTAGGGGTGCAACGGGTTTTGGAAGATGTTCTTCTTCGTGCCGGTTTCAACCAGGCTGCCCAAATACATTACACCGACATCATCAGAAATATGCTCAACAACGGAAAGGTCGTGCGAGATAAAGAGATAGGTCAGCCCGAACTCTTCTTGTAAGTCTTTGAGCAAGTTGATAATCTGCGCCTGAATGGAAACATCCAAGGCGGAGACAGGCTCGTCACAGACGATGAAAGACGGTTTAAGTGCCAAAGCGCGCGCGATGCAGATGCGTTGGCGTTGCCCACCTGAAAATTCATGTGGGTAGCGGTCTTTATGATACGGCTCCAGACCGCAAGCTTTCATCGTGCTGTCGAGATAATCGTTATATTCATCGTTAGGGACGATCTGATGCTCACGAACAGCTTCTCCAATGATTTCAGCAACCGGCAGACGTGGAGAAAGACTTGCGAAAGGGTCTTGGAAGATCATCTGGTATTTGGGACGTACTCGGCGCAACTCTTTATGTGGCAGCTGGTGAATATCCGAACCCATAAAGAGCACTTCACCAGCGGTTTTTTCGTGCAGTCGCAGCAGGGTTTTTCCAACGGTGGTTTTTCCGCAGCCGGATTCGCCAACCAAGCCCATCGTTCTGCCGCGCTGGATGGTAAAACTAACATCGTCCACGGCTTTTACATACCCAACAACGCGTTGCATCAGTCCGGCTTTGATTGGGTAATATTTTTTTAGGTTTTTTACCCTAAGCATGGGTGAATCGCCAGTCATGCGGACTTCTTCGTGTTTTTCTGTCATCATAATTACACCTGTTTTTCAGCCGCAGATGTATGGTAGCAGGCTGCTATATGTGTGTCTGTGATATGCACTTCTTGTGGATAAGCGCCGTTACATACGGCGGTGCGACGTTCACAACGATCTCTAAAGTAACAGTGATTCGGCATATTGACCGGATTGGGTACGTTGCCGGGGATCGTATAAAGCCGCTCTACCGAGCGATTGATAACCGGTTTGGATGCCATCAAACCCACCGTATAGGGGTGCTGCGGGTTTTTGAAGACTTCGGTTGCAGTGCCTTTTTCCACAACGCGCCCGGCATACATGACCACAACATAATCTGCCATCTCTGCAATCACGCCTAGATCGTGGGTGATGAGCATGATGCTGGAGTTGATTTGGTCTTTTAGATTGCGGAGGAGATCAAGAATCTGTGCCTGAATGGTGACATCGAGCGCTGTCGTCGGCTCATCGGCGATAATTAGCTTGGGACTGCACGAAAGCGCCATCGCAATCATAATTCTTTGCCGCATCCCACCGGAAAGCTCATGTGGATACATGTTATATACCCCCTCGCTATTGGCAATGCCCACCATGTCGATCATCTCGATGGACAGTGCTTTGACCTCTTCGGGAGTCATTTCGGGGTTATGCAGTTGAATGACCTCATCAATTTGGTAACCGGCGGTAAAGACCGGGTTTAGGCTCGTGTTCGGCTCCTGAAAGATCATGGAGACTTTTGAGCCACGGATTTTTTCCATTACTTGATAAGGCGTTTGGGCGATGTCATACACTTTATCGCCGGTGTCAAAGCGAATTGCACCGTCAACAATTTGACCTAAAGGGCGTTGTACGAGTTGCATCAACGAGAGCGATGTAACTGATTTTCCGCATCCCGATTCGCCCACGACACCAACGGTCTTTCCGCGCGGGATTTCAAAAGAAACGCCATCCACAGCTTTAACTGTGCCGATGTCGGTGAAGAAGTAGGTGCGTAAGCCATCAAATTCAACCACATTGTCAGGATTTTTCATTGTGGTTAAGTATTCGCTTTCGGGGACATTTTTGCGATTGCGCTTGTTTTCCAGCGCATCGGTCACGCGTCGGTTTTCGCGTGCAATCTGTCTGATTTCGCGTGCGGTGAGATGGTTGCTGTCTTTGGGCTTGGTCATTGTGTTGATCCGCTCGAAGAGGGATCCTTTTTTACGATTATTCATGGTCTCTCCTACCTTTTCATCTTCGGATCGTACGCATCACGCAAACCATCACCGACGAAATTGAAGCCGAGTACGGTGATGATGATTAGGAAGCCTGCTGGCATCCACATGAACCAGTAGTTGGTGAGTACGAAGGCATCAGATGCCACATTGATGATGCTGCCCCATGAAGCAAGCGGGTATTTGACACCCAGACCGAGAAAGCTAAGGGTGGCTTCGGTAATGATGATGCTGCCCAAGCCCGCTGTAGCTTGTACGATTAGGATTGGCATGACGTTAGGAACGAGGTGCTTGAAGATGCGCCGGCTGGTGCGGATGCCGGTAGCTTCGGTGGCAATCATGAAGTCTTGCTCGCGCAGGGAAAGGATTTGCCCACGCACGATGCGTGCTACACCCGTCCAACCTAACAAGCCGAGTACGATCATGAGCAGGAATATGCGCATGATGGGATCGACCTCCAGCGTATCCATAACAGAGCCTAAGATAAGCACCATTGGAATAAAGGGAATGCTGTTGAAAAGGTCAATAAAGCGCATTAGGGCTGTATCAACGTGTCCGCCGAAATAGCCGGAAATACCGCCGATGACAATGCCGATAGAAACTTCTAGCAGAATGACGACAAAGCCGACCATCAGCGAGATGCGTCCACCGTACATCAGGCGGGTCATCATATCCATGCCGTTGTTATCAAGCCCAAGTAGGTGCTCTTTTGAAGGGAATTCGTAAATGCGAATTACTTCGATGGGCGTTTCTTTTTTGATTTGGTAGGTGGTGTTGACACGGTTAATCGTGTATTCCACCGTTTCGCCGTCTTCGTGAGCGTAGGTAAAGTTCGTTTCTTTGTTGATAATTGCCTCGCGAATAGCAGATTTGAAATCAACGCTCAGGAAGAGGTTCTGATCAAGGGGGTTGACGATAATGGTGGAGATTTCGGCGTATTCGTTGTTGTCTGCATCGAAGATTGTCGCCTGACCTTCGTTGCCGATAATAGAGAAGGTTTCGCCGTTAACGGTGAAGCTGTCTTCGCCGCCCGCCAGTGCAAGGCTGCTGGCAAGCCGAAAGTCGAAGGACGAGACGTTGGCGTCATCCACTTCGTTATAAGGGTCGTAGACATCCAGCATGGCGAGCGCAATGTCGCTTTCTACCGAGATAATTTGTGATTTTTTATCCCGTGTGATGCGATAGGGCACGCCATCCAGCGTAAAACCGGTTTCTTTGGCTGCGTTGGCGCTTTCGTATGCCGCAATTAATTCATCGGAGATGGTGTTGTCGTTGATGGGATTGAAATTGTTTAGCAATACTTCAGCGATCGGCGAAAGCTGCATAATACGATAGACATTTTCGTTGACTTCGGTGTAGTAGTATTCTTGATCTCCGTCTTTGAAGTTTTTGTTTCCCTCCCCAAGGGCAAAGAGGAACTGTGCGCGGGCGCCATTGCCAAATTCGTGTCCTTCGGCAACGGTGTAGCGTAATTCTTCGTTATATGTGGCACCGGCGTATTCCTTTGACATAAGTCCAACGCCTTTGAAGACTTGGGTTTGTTCGTAGGGAGAAAAAAGTGGTCCAAAAAATGCGAACACGAACATCACAAAGAGAATGACAAAGCCTACAACCGCCAACTTATTACGGACAAAGCGTTTGAAGACCAGCATCCCCGGAGAGAGCACTTTTACACGACGCGCATCGTCGAGTTGCATTTCGTCGTTAG
>JANTFU010000153.1 GCA_024763295.1 Anaerolineales bacterium | reverse complement strand
TCTTCAAAGCGTTTTGCAAAGACCGATTGAAGCTGGTCAGCATAGACACTGCCGTCATGAATGGTAGCAGCTTTGCGAGCGCCAAGTTCATTGTAGGCAAATTCAGCAGCAACCGCACCCTGGAAGAGATCGGTGTGGCAAACACGGTAGTAACCGGGTTTCCAAAGCTGGTTTTCAAGGGTCAGGTTCGGGGCAGTGTTGGAAGATGAAATCATCACCAAGCCTGCGCCACTGATGGTTTCCAAAGCAGCCGAAGCAGCGCTGGAGCAGTTGGTACCGATCACGCCCAAAATGGTGGGATCAGAAGCAACTTTGGTAGCAGCAGTCTGACCGCCTTCGGGGCTACAACCAGAGTCTTCGCTGGTGTATTCAATCGGGTGACCAAGCAGTTCGCCGCCGCGATCATCAATCGCCAATTCAATAGCGCCGGCAGAGTCTTCGCCCAAGTAGGCGGTAGCGCCGGAAATGGTCAGCATCGAAGCAATATGGACAGCTTCACCGGGAGCAATATCAACACAACCGATTGCATCAGTACATTCAAACGCAGGAGCGCTCGGTCCACAGGCAGACAGCACCATCGAGGCAACCATCAGCAGGGCAAAAACTGCAAGTAAACGTTTAGACATATTTTCTTCTCCTCTTAAAGAGTTGTATAAAGTGGAATTCCACAAACGGGAAAAGCGATACGGCTGACAAAGCCAAAGCCTGATATGTCGCCACCACCTCCTTTACAGAAAGGATAGATATTAAATTACAAGAACACTGAGAAAATCAAAAAGATACAATAGGCATCCTTTGAGTAGCAATCCTACAATTTTATAACTGAAGAATCAAGGGCGTACAAAAGTTTTTACGCTTTTTTTACCTCTTTGGGCGGCGTATACAAAACCTGATCGCGAATGCGTAAATCCGTATTTCTAATCTTCATCGCCAAATCTGCCGCCAGGTTATACATCAAACGATAGCCCAATTGCGGATACGTTTCACATAACATTAGCAGGCGGTCGCGTGGAATCACCAGCAAACGCGTATCCTTCTGCGCTGATCGGGCAGAAGCAGAGCGCAGCCCCTCATCCACCAGTGCCACCTCCCCAAAAGACTGCCCTCGTCGCAGCGTTGCCACCGGCGAGCCTTTCTTCTCACCACCGGAGTTGATTAAGATTTTCACCTCCCCATCTGCAATCACATACAACTCCTTGCTGCTGCTATTTTCTTCAAAAATAGTCTCCCCCTTCGAGAAAACCAGTTCTTCACATAAATTCGCTACCAACTCAAGTTGAGTGGGCGTAAACTGATAAAAAATATCGCTTTGCTTGAGCGTACTAATGAAAGAAGCCATAATTTTCCTCACAAGAGACATAGATTGACGACCCGTAGTGTAGCATAACTAAAACCCATCAGCAACTACGGTTTTTATAGGATTAAAACCGCCTCGCGCCTCTTTCAACTTGTTCCCGTTAAAAAGAAAAATGCCCCGCCCCCAACATGGAACGAGGCACATTGAATAGCTCTAGCCGCCGTCCTCGGCGGCGTTTCACACAAAATTATTCGTTGATAAACGACACTTCCACCGTCATTCCCCAACGCAGTGCGGGGTCATCATCATCCAAGCGGATAACAACCGTATAGACCACATCGCCAGCCTGTGTACGGAACGATTCTGAAACACGCTCCACAATGCCATCGAGTACCACGTCTGGCAGGGCGTCGGGCACAATCTCTACATGCTGTCCCTCGTGAACTTTAACCACTTCCAACTCGGTCAGGTCACTGGTCTCAACATGGAACTTACTCAAATCGGCAATTTGCGCGGCAGGCAGCTCGCCGCCGACCAACTGTCCAACTTCGACGTTGATGTCGGTGATGGTGCCATCGAAGGGCGCTTTCAGGTCGTAACCGTCGAGGGCGCTCTGGGCTGCGTCCACTTGCGCTTTGGCGTTCGCTAATTGGGCTTCGAGCAAAGCCTTTTGATCGGGATCAAGCCCATCGTCCGCGCGCGATTCGTAATCTCGTTTGGCTTCGGCTTCGGCTGCGAGGGCTGCATCCAGCGCTGCCCGCGGACCATCCAATTCCTGCTGGATTTCTTCCAGCTTACGAATGGCTTCGTTTAAGTCATCCTGCGCGGCTTTGACATCATCTTCGGCATCTTTGCGTTTGGTGTTGTCTGCATCGAGATCGGCATATTTTTCTGCATCTTCGAGCGCGGTATCGAGATCGTCCTGTCGGTCGTTGACTTCGGCTTGGGCGTCATCAATCTCATCTTCAAGCGCATCGACATCCACAGCTTCCCATTTGCGCTCGGCTTCAGCGCGTGCAGTTTGGGCATCCATATAGGCTTGCCAGGCATCGGCAACCGCTAAACTGCCGGTGCGGACGAAATCGTCGTAGGCTTGCTGGGCATTGGTCAGGGCGAGTTCTGCTGCGCGCAGGGCGGCTTCTGCTTGCTCGCGGTCTGCTAGCCGAATGATGACCTGATCTTTCGTGACGCTTTCGCCTTCTTCGACAAGGATTTCGTCAACCGTCCCCATCGCGGAGAAGCTCAGCATGACATTACGAACCGGTAAAATCTTACCTTCGGCAACGACTTCATCGAGCGTGAGCGGCGTCGTCGACATTTCGGGCGTGGGGGTTTCTTTTGCCCCGCAAGCACTTAGCAGCAGGGAAAAGATGACAAGTATAAAAAGAAGTTTTTTAATTTTCATTTTGGTTTCCTTTTTCGTAGGTCACGTTTACAACATAACTATTTGTCAGTTCCTGAGCGGAGGGCATCGCGTAGCGATGAGCGCAGTCGAAGGACGGGTTGTGCAAACACCACTCTTCGACTACGCATCTCACTATCGTTCAATGCTCCGCTCAGAGACTGGATATTTACTCATAAGAAAGCACCTCCCGAATCGTGAGGCGTGCGGCGTTTCGCGCCGGGATCACACTCGCTAAAACGGAAAGAATCAACACCAAACCAAACCAGATCGCGTATCCCACAGGAGTAAAGACCACCGCGATGGGTGTTTCAAAAGTTGCCCGGCTGACGATGCCCGAAAGCAAATAAGTAAAGGGCACCGCGACAATAATACTGAGCACGAAAGAAATCAGTCCAATCAAAAATCCCTCGACCAATACCATTTTAATAATCTCAGAATCGGTTGCGCCGATAGCGCGCATAATACCGATCTCGCGCGTGCGTTCGAGCACATTCATACTCATCGTGCCCGCCAAACCCATTGCGCCGACAACGGCTGTCAGTACCGCCATGATTAGCAGGAAGGTAATCAAAATATCAATGCTCTCGGAGGCTTCGTCCAGCATCGTCAGTCCCGGCGAAGCTTCATTGACCTGAAAACCGTTATCGCGGAAAAACTGGTCTAAATCCTTTGCCAAAGAAGCCTGCGTTTCGCGGTCATGCACTGCACTGACAATCCGGAAAGATGCCGACTGATTGACAACATCGGTTTCTCTGGCAATATATTCATACGGCGCGTACGCAATTGTGCCTTCCATGCCGACAAATTTAAAAATACCCACTACCTGCCATTGCTCTTCGCGCCCGTTGATTTTCAGCGGGATAAAATCGCCCGCCTTCAAATCCGGGTAACTGTCATACACACTTTCGCTAATCGCCAACTTACGCACATCGTCCGCGCGAATCCAACGTCCCTCCACCAACAACGGACTAACTAAAGGACTTTCGGCAGGCGGCGCAAGGATATCGACATTATCGGCAACCGTCTCGTCGTCGTGCAAAATTTCCGCCGAGGCAAACGCCCAACCTTCCACGCCGACCACGCGCGGGTCGCTCATCGCAAATTGCTCCACTTCGCTGATGCGATAGAGCTTATCAAAACTCATCGTCACATCTGCCAAGAAATAATTTCCAACCACATGGATATATTCGCGCAAGGAGGTGCGCACATTGAAAACCGAAATGAAAATTGCGCCGCCCATTAATAAGGTAAAGAGCGTCAAAATCAAACGATTGCGCTGTCGGAAGGTATTGCGCAACGAAACCAAAAGCGGACGCGGAATGCGGATGCCGCGATCTGCCAGTGCGCTGGCAGCCCGAATTTGGAACGTCTCTTCAGCGGATTCGCGCTCCGCACCTGCTTTGGCTGGGTCACCGGCTTCACGGGCGAGATCCCCGCTGAGCGCTTTTTGTACCGTTACCCGTGACCCCTTAATAACGGGCAGCAACCCGGCAATTAACGGAACCAAAATTCCGACCGCCACTTGTACGATTAACGCCAGCGGCATAATGCGATAGCCGAGCAGTTCAAAGCCAATCTTATCGCCGATGAATTTGGAGAGGGCGTAGGCACCCTGCCCGCCGAGCGGCACAGCAATCACTAACGAGAGCAAGCCAAAGGCAAGCAGGAGCACGATGTACATCTTCAGAATCAAATCGTCGCGTCCACCAATCAACTTCATCACACCGATATGGCGCAAATGTTGCTTCAACAAGGCGCTGAGTGTATTCGCAATCAGCGAACTGGAGAGGAAGAGAATCAAAATGCCCAGCGCGAACAAAATGCCCATCACGGCATTGATGGTGGATGCCATCGGATGTTTATGGGTTAGCGCGTGGAAGGTGCGATAGACAATATAGTCGTTCTTTTCAGCTTTGGCTTTTACGTCTGCCAAAACATCGACGATGTGCGCATCATCATCTTTGCCCTCTTCAACGGTGGCATAAAAACGATTGTATTTGCCTTCATCCGGCTCGTTGAAAAGGCGCAGCGTATTCGGGGTGATATAGCCCAAAGCCGGTGCAAGAAAGTCAATCGCATCGGTCGACGAGTCGGCGACGATGCCCGCCACATAAATGGTTTTGATGCTCTGGTCAGAAAGCTGAAATTCGAGCGTATCCCCGGGCGCGACGTTGAAATCATCCAGAATTTCTTTTTGAAGCAATATCTGGTTCTTTTCAGGAATGGTCGCACCGCTCACCGGCACCAGCAAATTGATGGTATTGTCTTCAAAATCATCGATTGTGATGACATTCAAGGAAGTCCACTCGTCACTGCCAAGCGGTCGGACGCGCGTGCTAAAAACCCAACGTCCCTCGGCATCTTCTACGCCATCGACATTGCCTAGCGTGTTCAGGAAATCTTCATCGAACTCATCCATACGCAGTTCGATATTCGCGGGGTGATTGGCAGCGTAGGTGACGCTCATATCCGATTGAATAATCAGATAAGTGCCGACGAGTACGCCGATCGCAAAAACACCAACCGCAATAGACAGCACCACTAACAGGGTGCGTGCTCTGTTATCTATTAAGTCTGAAAGTACTTTTCGCCAACGTGGGCGCATAACGTGCTCCGTTTTATTTTCTAAAGGAATCCAGTTCCTGAGCGGAGTGACGACCAGCGGGAGGAACATAGTCGAAGGACGGCGCTACCAGAAAACCCGCCCTTCGACTGCGCATCTCTCTATCGTTCGATGCTCCGCTCAGGGACTGTCGTTTCTCACTCATCACTCGTTTCTTTCTTCTTCCGCTTCCGCCGATCGCCCAGCTTATGCTCTTCGAGCCGCTTCTGCACGATATTGCTAATGGCATCTGCCGTCAGCGGAGATTCGTCCATCAGCCATTTGAAATTTTCGCGCGTCATCGCCAAAAGCTCAACCGGCTCACCTTCGGCAGCGCGCACGCTGGCAATCGACTTGCCACCGCGCAACAATTCCATCTCACCGAAAAAGTCGTTTTTTCCTAACTGCGAGATTGTCGTATCTTTACGCAGCCGCCCCTGCAAGATCACATCAACTTTGCCTTTTGCGATCATATAGAAGGTATCGCCACGCTCACCTTTACGGATGATGGTTTCACCGGGTTTATATTGCACTTTCTCAATGCGATGATTGAGTTCCTTCATTACATAAGGCGAAAGCAGCGGCAAGGATTGCGCGACCGTTTCATTGACCAATTCCCCATC
>JANTFU010000152.1 GCA_024763295.1 Anaerolineales bacterium | reverse complement strand
GCACCTATTCGGTGCAATGCACATCTACATTCAGCTTGTCATAGCAACGACATGATTATACTCACTTTTTCGGTTTTGAAAAAATATTTTTTCAAAACCGTGTTGACCGAGCCACCCAGAGCAACTATAATGCTTCTCGGCATATAGAAGGAGAACCATGACTGATCCACTGACTTGGGAAGGCACATACGCAATTGCACTGGCGTTGAAAAACGCGCATCCTGATGTGGAACTCGAAACTGTCTCTCTAGGCATGATCGAAGCATGGATATTGGCTCTCCCAAACTTTGCAGACGATCCCGCTCTGATGAACGAGGAAATTCTGATGCGAATTTACCAAGATTGGTTTGAAGAAATTTTTTAACCCTATTACAGCCCCCTCTGTCCCCCCATTTTCTCCGAAAATGGGGGGATGTCCGAGCAAAGCGAGGACAGGGGGGCAGAGGAGTAATCTTCATGGAAAATAACGAACTGAACTCCCCCGGTTATGAGATCCCTGACGACATGAAAAGTGTCGTGTCGATCACCACACTCGACAAGATCTACAACTGGGGACGCCGCTCGTCCGTTTGGCCGATGATGTTCGGTCTGGCGTGCTGCGCTATTGAAATGATTGCTACGGCTGCCAGTCGCTACGACTTCTCGCGCTTCGGCATGGAAGTTATGCGCCCCAGCCCGCGCCAGTCAGACTTGATGCTGGTCTCCGGCACAGTCACCAAGAAAATGGCACCGACCATCGTGCGTTTGTACAACCAGATGCCCGAACCGAAATACGTCGTGGCAATGGGTGCTTGCGCCTCCGGTGGTGGTCCTTTCAAGGAAGGCTATAACGTCGTTTCTGGCGTTGATAAACTCATCCCCGTGGATGTGTATATCCCCGGTTGCCCACCCACCCCACAAGCCCTGATTAACGGGCTGATTAAGCTTCAGGAACTGATTGATACCCAGTCACTCAAGACTGTGCGCTGGTACCAAAAAGGTGAACTGGCTGCTGTGCCCGTTCCTGTACTCGGTCCTGACCTGATTTACCCGAAAGACATTCCCGCCATCCAAGAAGCGGGCAAGGAGGCGTAAGATGAGCGACCTTGATTTCACCACCCGCTTCCCGACAGGCGTCGTAGCAGACGAGCGCAAAGGCTACGAAGGCTATATCGTTGACGCTGACAAACTGGTCGAATTTGCGACCGCATTGCGTGACGAATTTGGTTTCGATTATCTTTCTTCTGTCACCGGCGTTGATTACATCAATGAAGGCAAACTGGAAGTTGTCTACCATGCCTATAAAACCACCGGCGGCGCCGGCTTGGTTTTCAAAACACAAGTAGACCGCGAAGCCGCCGAAGTTCCCTCCCTCTACAATATTTATCCCGGCGCTGACTTTCAAGAACGCGAAGCCTGGGATTTGATGGGCATTAAATTCACCGGTCATCCTGATCTGCGCCGCATCCTGCTTTGGGAAGGCTTTGAAGGTCATCCGCTACGCAAAGACTGGAAAGAGCCTTATTTTGAAGAAGACGTCAAGCCCTTCAAATCTCGCTGGCCCGAAGGCGACTTTCATCGTGCCGAAGACAAAAACCCCTACGGGGCAAACGTCCAGTATCCCGACAAATTTGACCCCGAAAAGTGGCAGCCCGAAGGCGAAGACGCCCTCTACGGCTCCTTGGCGAAATACCAAACCACAGATGAGAGCGGTCTCGTCACCGATCACATCACCGTCAATCTCGGTCCACAACATCCCTCCACGCACGGCGTATTCCGCATCGCTGCTAAGCTCAATGGCGAAACCATCGTCAACTTGAAACCCGTGATGGGCTACTTGCACCGCAACCACGAAAAAATTGGCGAACGCAACACCTATTTGCAGAACATGCCCTTTACAGACCGTCTCGACTATCTTTCCTCGATGTCGAATAACTTTGGCTACGCGCTCGCAGTCGAGAAACTGCTCAAGGTCGAAGTTCCCGAACGCGCTGAATACCTGCGCGTTATCATGGCGGAGCTAACCCGTATCCAGAACCACCTCTTTGCCATCGGCATGTTCCTGAATGACCTCGGTGCCTTCTTCACCCCCTCACTTTATGCGATTGAAGAACGTGAACTGATTTTGGACATCTTCGAGATGGTCAGCGGATCGCGCATGATGTGTAACTACTTCCGCTTTGGCGGCGTCGTCCGCGACCTGCCGGAGGGTGCCCTCGAAAAGATTAAAGGTTTGGTCCTTGACCGCTTACCGCGCAAAGTCGACGAGATGGACAGATTCTTGTCCGAAAACGAAATTCTCCGCTCGCGCACGGTTGGGCAAGGCTACCTTTCGGCTGAAGACGCCATCAAATATTCGGCAGCCGGTCCTATGTTGCGCGCGTCAGGCATTCCCTATGATATCCGCCGCGCCGACCCGTATTCGATCTACGACCGCTTCGACTTTGACGTAGCCGTCCGTTACAACGGTGATATTTACGATCGCTACTACATTCGTCTCGATGAAGTCCGCCAGTCTCTGCGTATTCTCGAACAAGCCATCAAAGACATCCCCGAAGGCGAGATTCTAAGCGGCAAACCGCAATATACCGTGCGTGTTCCCGCCGGTGAATCCTACGGACGCGTTGAAGGTCCCAAAGGCGAACTGGGGTTCTATATTGTTTCCGACGGAAAAGCCAACCCCTACCGCTATCACGTCCGCGCACCTTCCTTCATCAACCTGACCGCCTTCGGTCCGATGTGTGTCGGGCTGAAAGTTGCCGACGTCGTCGCTGTGCTTGGCTCCATTGACATCGTGCTCGGCGAAACAGACCGATAGGAGAAGAAAACATGTACGGAAAAGGATTAATCAAAGGTCTGGGCGTTACCCTAAAACGCTTTGTCAACACCTATCTGGACGATCTCAAATGGGCAGGCAAAAGATACTACACGCAAGAAGGTCTTGCCCACCGCTCCAGCAAGGATGCGAATGGTATCTTCACCGTTCAGTACCCTGAAGAAAAATTACCCGTACCGGAAGAATTCCGCTACGTTCCCTTCCTCGTCTACGACGAATTGGAAGACGGCACCCATCACAACCGTTGTACGGCATGTGGCATCTGCTCCAAAGTCTGCCCGCCGCAATGTATCTGGATCGAACGCGCAACAGACCCGAAAACCGGTCGTCCCAAGCAAGAACCAGCTGCCTTCAGCATTGATCTTGACATCTGCATGAACTGCGGTCTCTGTGCCGAATATTGCCCCTTCGACTCGATCAAGATGGATCACGACTACGAAATCGCAGGTTACGGGCGCACAGTTCACCACCTCGATGAACTGCTCAAACCCGCCTCCTATTACGACGAAATTCGTCCGCTCAACAGCGCACGCGAAGCTGCTATCCGCAAGGAAAAAGAAGAAGCCAAAGCCGCAAAAGCTGCCGCTCGCGCAGCCAGAGCCGCGAAAAAGTAGCCAGCGCGCAACCAAAAAGCACCACACAGGTTGGAGGGTTTCGCCCTCCAACCTGTTTTTTCTAACTTGATGTTAAGACTTGATTGGTAGAATAACGCCTAAACGTGATGCGTGAAATGTGAAGTTTCCGTGAATAAAATTCACGTTTCACGCTTTACGTTTACTTTATTCAACTTAAAGTCTTCTCTACAGCAGAAAAGACTGACACATATAAAAGGTATTCTCACATGACCCAACCCACAAAAGACGCAGTTCTGGCAGCCCTCAGCACCGTCATGGATCCAGACCTGCACAAAGACCTCGTTTCCCTCAACATGATTCGTGATCTCGTCATCGAAGGCGACACGGTCAACTTCAGCATATTTCTAACCACCCCCGCCTGCCCGATGAAAGGCTCTATCGAAGCGGATGCACGCCAAGCCGTCGAAAAAGTGGCTGGCGTTGGCACCATCAACATCAAAATGGATGCAGACGTACCGAACGACGGACGCATGAGGGGCTTGGTCGATGCCCCGATCCGTAACGCCATTGCGGTTGGCTCCGGTAAAGGCGGTGTTGGCAAATCCACGGTGGCTGTCAACTTGGCAGTTGCCCTTGCCCAAAGTGGCGCGCGCGTCGGTCTCATGGATGCAGACATCTACGGACCAAACGTCCCCACCATGCTCGGCATCGAAAAATTACCTCCCGCCACGTCCGAAAAACTCGTTCCCGCCGAAGCGTTCGGCGTCAAAGTAATGTCGATGGGCTTCCTCGTCAAACCCGGGCAACCGCTTATCTGGCGCGGTGCCATGCTCCACTCTGCCATCCGTCAATTCCTGACAGACGTAGAATGGGGCGAACTCGACTACCTAATCGTTGACCTGCCCCCCGGAACCGGCGACGCCCCGTTAACACTCGCCCAATCCTTCCCCCTGAGTGGGGCGATTCTGGTTACGCTGCCCCAAAATGTCTCGCTGGAAGACGCAAGCCGCGGGCTGGGAATGTTCCGCACGCTTGAAGTCCCGCTGCTGGGCGTCATCGAAAATATGGTCGGCGATGTCTTTGGTCTGGGCGGCGGCGAAATGCTCGCCAAAGCCAACGACGTTCCCTTCCTCGGCGCAGTCCCCATGAACGGATTCGTCCGTCTCGCCGGAGATCAGGGTCAACCCGCTATCATCGCGCAACCGAATTCTGATGCTGCCAAAGCGATGCAAGAGATTGCAGAAAAAGTTGCCCAAGCCATCAGCGTAGCAGCCCTTGAAGAAGGGGCAAACAAGCTCAACCTGAAGATCAACATCAGCGACTAAAACATCCATACAAAACTGACTCCGCGAGAAAAAGCGATCTCCCAATGAGAGATTGCTTCGCCGAAAAAATATCATCATCGCAAAGTCAGCAAGACAATCCCAAATCAAGGGCGAGGTATCCAAGCCTCGCCCTTTTCGGTATAATAGCCCTCATGCAACCACAAATTATCGGAATCCGTTTCTCAGAGATTGGCAAAACCTATCATTTCGACGCCGGCAATTTTACAGACCTTGCCATAGGCGAATACGTTATCGTAGATACAGCACGCGGCGATCACCTCGGTGAAGTTATCCAAATTCTCACAGAAAGTCCCGCCCCGCCCAAAGGCGGCTGGAAAAAAGTCTTGCGCCGCGCCACCCCACGCGACCTTTTGCTGGCACAAACCTGGAAAAATAAAGAACTCGCCGTCCTCATTGACTGCCGCGAAAAACTCAGCCAACAAAAAGTGGACGGGGTCAAGATCATCAAAGCTGAATTCAACTACGACGGATCAAGACTCACCTTCCTCTACAGCAGCGAAGGGGATGAGAAAATCAACCTAAACAACTTGCGCAACGAAATGCAGCGCATCTACAACGATGCAAAAGTTGAAATGCGCCAAATCGGTCCGCGCGATGTTGCCAAACTCCTCGGCGGTTTGGGTGCCTGCGGTCTCGAAAAACGCTGCTGCACCCAATTCCTAACTGACTTCAGCCCCATCTCCATCAAAATGGCAAAGGCTCAGGGCATCTCCCTTGCCCCCACCGAAATCACCGGCATGTGCGGACGTCTACGCTGCTGCCTAATCTACGAATATGAAGCCTACGCCGAAGCCCGCAAAACCCTGCCTAAACGCAAAAAACGTGTCGTCACGCCCAAGGGCGAAGGTCGCGTCATTGATGTCGTGCCGCTCACCGAAACCGTTGTTGTCCAACTCGACGGTGAAGTACGCGGCGTACGCCACTCCTTCCACCGCGACGAAATCGAACCCTGGGACGAGCGTGAAGCCCTGCGCCGCAAAGCCGCCGAACCCTGCAATGGCGATTGCGGCAAAGCAAAAGCCTAAAACAATGGACAACTGGTCTACGCGACAAAAAATCCTTGTCATCCTCGCCCATCCCGACGACCCCGAATTCTTCTGCGGCGCAAGCCTCGCAAAATGGGCAAAAGCGGGACACGAGATTACCTACTGCCTGCTGACTTGCGGCGACAAAGGCGATGCCAACACCACGCTTTCAGGGGATGATCTCTGTCAGCGC
>JANTFU010000151.1 GCA_024763295.1 Anaerolineales bacterium | reverse complement strand
TACGTCATTGCGAACCCCGATGCTTTTCGGGGTGAAGCAATCCCCTAACTGTACGGGAGACCGCTTCGCAAAGCTGAGCTTTACCCAGCCAGCCGCTCGCGGTGACATGAATTGTGTGGGTAGGTAGTTACTTTTTTCCTATCAATTAATCGTCCTGAAATAAGTTGCCGGGAGTCTCATAGATATTCTTGCGAAGATTAAATCATGTGGAGGAAATCTGACAGGTCTTTCTCTTGAGAATTTAAATGAGTTTTGCGAAGACCTGTCAGGTTTGGTTTTGCCAGTGATTCTGCTTCCTTGTTCATTACCAACAACCAAAGCAAGCAGTTCTTTTGCCGAGCCTTGTTGTATTTACAGTTACCGCAAGTTTCATTTGCCCAAACATCTTTTGCCCATAAGCATATTGAGCCGTTGAGAAGCTGCTCCCATTTGTTGGCGTTAGGCTAAACGAAATCATCTCTGTGGCAGGATCGTGCGAAAGAACCTGATAAGTTCCCTCAGAAACTTTTGTTGGGATGCTGTTTACATCGGGTTCCCAATATTCAAATCTGCCGTCGCTATAAAGGCGGAGAGTATCATTGCAAATACCTGCCAGAGGGCATTTATCGTAGTCAAGCCATGCGAGGCTCCAATCATTATGGTCTTGATAAAGGGTCAGCTTCTTTACCGCATCCGCGAACTGCCCTTGAGGTTGCTGTGCTTGCGGGTCGTGAATATTCACCACTTTGGATGTACCTGCAAAGTTGGGGGAAATGGGACCACTTCTGTGGCTAGTTGAATACGTTGGCTGTGCTTCTCCCGCGTTCCAATGACCATAAAAAGCCTGATAGACATAATCTGTGTCATAGAATTCACTAATATCAAGAGAGCCACCCGGAGGGATAACTTGACTTGGTTGCGCAATGGGATTTTCGCCTACGCCAGTATCAACACGAACGATGTTGAGAGAAACAATTGTCAGGGGCGTATTGTTGGTGAATTTGATCGTGCATCCTGTTGCCCCGGGACAACCTGCCCCAAAGTTGTTTTGTGGGTTGGCAGGTGGGTTAGCCGGTGGAACTTGTGGATTTTGCGCGCCTCCGCTTTTGCCGATGTGGACGGTCATTTTGCAACCGCCGCCGTCAATTTCGTAATCTTGGTCAATACTTGCCCATCCCGCAGCAGGTTCTTTGAGTATCAGATCATTACTTTTACAGGTATCGCTGATGTAGAAACCGAGTTGTAAGGATTGCTGATCCCCGACCCCCACTGCCATTGGGATATCTCCGCGATCAGGTCCAAAACTCATGCTAAGCGGCGTTTTTCCTGAAGTCAGATAGATCATCGATTCAGTATTTCTACTAAAGTAATTCGCCCAGAGATACATATTCACATTTCTGGGTTGAGGTAAAGTGGCATTGTCAATTTCTACGCTCTGAAAAGAAACCAAAACATTTTCTTTGGATTCAAAAGTCAGGCAGTCTGACCCTGCTGGCAAACTGGCTCTTGCTGATTCGCCATCCTGCCCAAAGGCGCTGATCTGATAGGAACAGGAGCACCCTTGCGGCATCTGTGCTACGGAGAAATCTGCGCTGCTTTCTCTCTTTGTAGAGACATGGGGATATTCAATTACAGTGCTGAAGCCGGGGCAATAATATTCACGATAAATATTGAAGCCGCTCAGGTATTGGTCGTATTTTTGGGTATCGTAATCCCAACTCACAGAATGGATATCTGCCACAGCCGTGTTCAGTTGAAAATTTGTGGGCGCTGGTAATTCTTGATGTTGATTTCCAGCCGAAGGCTTTTCATTCAAGAGCATGGGTTGTAAGAAAATCTTATATTTCAGGCTAAAGCCTTGCCCCTTCCCTTCATAAATTGCTTTCGGATTGGCTAAGTCTGCGACTGCATGCGTCACCGTGAAAGAACCGAGAGCGTTCGGCTTTTGATTATTATCCACGCCACTTGCCGAGACGGTTATATTGAGATCTTGATTTACTTTGTCGGCGGGAAGCCAAGTCATCAAGATATTTTCGTGTGAACTGAAATTGCCAAAGGGGATACTGCGACCTTGTCCGCGCGGTAAACGAAAAGCATCGCTCTGCCCTGCATCACCGATAATGGTTTCAAGAAAACCGCTTGTATACCCCTGAGCGGTGAGTTCGATAGGTTGGAAAATCACCCGAGTAAATTGTTTGCTTGCGTTACATTTATTGGTAGTCGGGACAAAGGCGTAAACGGGGTTAGATGGGCTGGAGTTAGTAATTTGCCCATTGACTATTTGAGCGGACACTACAGAAACGCCCCAAATTCCTGATGAGCTGATATTAAATTCCAACTCTTTAGAATCTGCATCAAGAATGTATTGCGACGATGAGTTTGCTGCCCCCGGCTCGTAAAGATAAACGAGATAGTTTGATTCATTCGTGGCTTTATCTACCCAAGTTGCCTTTAGCGTACAATCCTTTACCACGCTTAGATTCACTTGTTCCGGAACCGCTAAAGTTTTATTCGGATTATTTGCCGGAGGGTTGATAACGACTGGCGGAAAACCTCCGGGTGCGGGCGCAAGCTGTATGCCTCCGCCAGGTTGGGCAGGTAGAAATCCGGGTTGCCCGACACCGCCAGCATTTCCCTGATTCCCTTGGTTTCCCGAATTTCCTGCATTCCCCTGATTCCCCGCATTTCCTTGGTTGCCGCTATTTTGTGCCGCAGGAGCGGCGGCTACCGGCTGGGCTTTGGGCAAGGGGATTACGATTACTTGTCCCGCCGAGACTTGACCGTTCTTAATCGAGGGGTTCGCCGCGAGAAGATTGGCAACTGAAATGCCATTGTTTTGAGCGATACTTTCCAGTGTTTCGCCGTCTTTGACGGTATATTGACCCAGGCTTTGTTCCGAAGCGCTTCTTTCGCCGATTACATTGATATGCTGTACCTGTGATTCGCCCATCAAGCCTTGTGCGTCATAAGCACGAGCAATCAGCGCGTAGGTTCCTTCATCTGTTGCCACGAGCGGATAATTCAATAGAAGAGGTGTATTGCCGCTTGCATCCGAACTGGATTGGGATAAGACCGTTTTCCCGTTTACCAAGAGGTCAATTCGGATCACACCGGAATCATCGGTTGCTGTTGCCGAAACAAGTACCGAATCGCCTTTGTTGACATTCGTCCCCGATTGGGGTTGCTGAATGGTCACATCAGGTCCTAAACTCCCGATAGGCGGAAGAACATCAGCAGGAGGAGAATCAATACTTGCGCCCGGCAAGTTACATGCCATTGTTGCAAGAAATAATGTTGCAATAACCAAAAGAATTTTCTTTCCAAAAAAACAAGACAAAAACGATTTTTTCTGCATTACTTCTCCTTCTTTTACTGAGCGAAATCAAATTTGGGGCTCTCTTTTAGCAAAAGGCTATTATTCATTAATCTTACGCAGATATGTTCCTAGCCTCACCCTTTAGGGGAGACTAGGAGTGGCTGTGTGCGAGCATAAGTTCACCGTAAACTCAAGGAAAAACCTCTGTTTCATAAGAAATATCTGCATAGGAGTTATTAGGATCGTCCAAATCAATAAACATCCCATTAACGGTCAGGTAGCCATAATTCCCGCTTCCCGTTTTGAAGCAAACCACATCATATACGTCGATATTTACTGCCGTGAAGGTTACATCGCTATCAATTGACTGCTTACAAGATTCTATGTCGGCGGATAAATCTATTTTTAGTTCAGCGCCCCAGACGCTTAATAGTTGGATTCCATCGCTGTTCGTGTGGCTAAAGAGAATATCGTCGCCGTTGCCGTTATCCAAATCTAAACTGTTATTGTTGTATATTGGTCCACTGCCCTTGTTAATCGATGCCGGTAGTGGTGGATCCCCAACCGCGGATCCCGGGCAATAGACTACGGGAATGCTGACCCAGCCGCTTTCAGTTGTGTTCCCGTCTACATCAACCACGCTGATATACGCATCCAGTGTCCCATCGCTCGTTCCCAGAGCAAAGGCGGCTTCCGAACCGACATCGGCATCCCCTGAATAATCGCCGATCCCTAAAAGGTTCATTGTTGATGAGTAATTCCCATAAGCGCCATTAGAACCCGTGTAGGCATAATAGATTGTCGCCGAAGCGATGCGATCTTGCGGTTCAATGGTGGCTTCTAAGTTGAAAATCGTTTCTTCTGTACTGCAATTCCCGTAGTAGACCGCGCCTTGCGGATAGGTCTGCAAATTTGTAATGGTTATGGAATCAGGAGCATTGGGCGGTGCAGCTTGCGGGAAGCAAGGCAGGGCTTCTACGCCGTAGACATAACCATCCGGAACAACTTTTGTGTTTCCGGCGGCATCCATTGCGTAGACTTGGTATTGTAGCGTTCCCTCGTTCCCTTGTAATTCTTGGTCTGCTTTTTGGGTTAAATCAATTAAGCCTTCAAAATGTCCATTCCCGACAGATTTAAACTCGGTGCGAAACCATTCATTCCCGCCGATGCCTGTTGACATGCTGAGATATTGATAATCCACCCAAACGCTGGAGACCGTGCCCGAATCATCGGTTGCATCAGCCGAGATAGTGACCGTAGTAGGACCGCAACCATTGTCATGATAGTAGGCTGTAGTAACCGATGGATTTATGTTATTCAGGTTTGGCGGGGTCTTATCTGCGGATGAATTGTTGTTGGATGAAGGCGCAGGCGGCGGCAATGTTGGCGCAGTTGATGATGCCGGTTGTGATGCGGTTGTAGGTTGCGGCGCTGGGGGCTGACTTGTCGGATTGGAAGCGTTGTTATTTTGTTGTGCTGAAGCCGGCGTTGCGGGGATTGAGGAGGAAGGCGCGTTCTCTGGAGTGCTGGGAATTGCGCACGCAAGTATGACCAGCAAGGACAGAATTAAAAGTAAGCATTTTGGACATGTTTTCATGAAAGCTCCTTATTTCAGACCGGTATGTTTTGGGTTAGCTTTTTTTAGATACTTTTCCAATTGCACGGAAATATTTTTTAGGTTTGCAATGGAAATCGTTTCACCACTGCGCGTGTGTTGTAATTGCCCACGCCAAATGTCTGGGTTTTCGCCGTCTCGCCAAACGCGCAGGATAAACGACTCTCTCGAAGAAAAAAAAGATTGTTCTGACAAGGTATATTCCCGTTTAGATTAGATAATTGCTTTTATTCTAGTGGGCGCCTCTCTTAGAACTATCTTCAAATGTGGGTTTGACCATTTATTCAACCCGCCAGTTTTGTGAAATTTCTAACCACATGACACTTTTTCATAGAAGCGTTCGTTGGTTGAGTAGGCGATGCTTTTCGCCGTATCGAAACCAACAAGTAGGTAAAAATGCCGAATTTTTGTGGTTTCGATACGCTCTTCGTTTCACTTAGGGCTACTCAACCACCTCTATAAATGAAACTGTCAGGTGGTTAGAAGTCCGTGAAATCTGTGGCAAAAAACATCTCACTGGACTTATCTGAAACTCAGGTTAAAAAGAAAATGGCGGTTATTCCGCCATTTTGATCAATACAGACTGTTTCCTATTTTCGAGATAGCGCTGCTATATCCCGTTCGATGGTACGCAAGCCAACCTTGAGCGCATCTGCCAAATGCTGGTGAGTAGGCAGACCGCCCTGTTCCTCAGCTTCGCGCAAGAGGCGTCGGAGTTGATGACGACGACGCGCCACCTTCTTTTGGATTTTCTCATCATCCGGCAGTTCCACCGTCCAATAGACATCCACCGTATCGCCCTTGATCCCGGGCATGTTGACCCGAAGCCTTTGGGGTTGGTTTCCCTGCCACATTTGAACAATTTCACGGTGTTCCGCCACATTTTCCAAACTTTGCTGGCGCAACTCAGGAGAAAAGCCTTTTAGCACATCCTTTAGAAGCCGGTAAGCTTCCTTAATCGCTTCAACGCTTTCAGCCTCTTTCCCCAGTGCATCCAAGACTTTTGCATGCCAATAGGGAACCAAATAAGGCTGTTCGACGCCGGGCTT
>JANTFU010000150.1 GCA_024763295.1 Anaerolineales bacterium | reverse complement strand
GTTAAGGCGAATTTGTGCCTCGCCCCGTTTCTGATCTAACTGGGCAAAGATGGCGGCGGCTTTATCATAGAAAGATAAAAGTTTGCCCAAATCTCCTTGAAAATAATATAAGTTACCGAGATTGACCGACGCACGCCCCTCGCCATGTAAATACCCAATCTCTTGGCTGCACTCCAGAGAACGCTGATAGAATTCAAGCGCTTTTTCGGAAATGCCGCGTTCCATATAGGCGATCCCAAAGAGATTACAAAGGTCAGCTTCTTCTAATAAATTATCCTGTTGCTCACTCTGTTGAAGAGAAAGTGCCATTGTTTTCAGCGCCTGATCATATTGCCGTATCCCCAAATAGGCGCTCCCCAAAGAGCTACGATAATGTGTCTCGGCTTTTAAATCGCCTAATTGTTGTGCGATATCAATAGCGGTTTTTAGCGGCTCAATGGAGCGTTCACTTTGTCCTTGCCAAGTTAATGCAGTCCCTAAGACATCAAGTGCATCCGCCTGAAGCGACAGATCGCCCAATTCTTTTGCCAGCGTCAATGCTTCTTGGGCGGCTTCTTGGGCTTCATCAAAACGACTGATATTCGCCAGATGCCATGCTTGACGTAAGTAAACGCGATACGATTTCTTGGTATCCCCTTTCGCCAAACTTTGCATGATTTCCAAAGTTTTACGTTGAGCATCGCGATTGCCCAGTACATCCAATGTTTTTTCATAAGCGACCAAGAGAGCAAAGCGATCCAAAACATCATGGTCTACTTGGGCAATAAAACCAAGCGTTTTCTCAAAATGCACACTAGCAGAAAGATAAAGGTGAGATGTCACAGCCGCCTGCCCCGCCTGATAGGCATACAGAGCGGCTTTTTCCCACTCCCCCGCTTGCTCGGCATGATATGCCAACTTATCTACCATTTCAGGGGACTGACTTTCAAACGCGGTCATGGCGCGTCGGTGCAATTCCCTTAATTGTTGAGCATCTAAGGCTCTCAATCCCACCTGCCACATTTTATCGTGGCTGAACTGATACCCATCTTCTGTCTCCTCCCACAAATGACGATTGACCAAATCTTGAATCGCGGCAATGATTTCCGTTGTATCGAGACCACACATTGCGGTTAGAAGCACAAAGTCAAATTGCTGACCCAGCACCACTCCTGCATCCAGTATTTTTCGAGAATTTAAAGAGAGGCGTTTTAAACGACGAGCAATCACTTGCTCAACCATTTGCGGGAGCGGTAATTCGGCGTAATCTATGGTTTCATCATCCCAGGGAGTTTGCCAGATTCCCTTTTCATCTTGTGTCAGAAGGTTTTCGTCCTGCAAGGCGCGTAAAGTTTCCAGCACAAAGAGCGGGTTGCCATTTGTTTCTTGGTAAATGCGCCTTTCAAATAGAGGAATAGGATGGGATAAACCAAGTGCGCGCTGAATCAGTTTGCCCGTTGTCTGCTGATCGAGGTGCCCCAAGCGGATGCGTCCGCGCAACCCGGCGCGATCCAGAGCTTGCAACCCCTCCCAAACGGGAGATGAGGCTCGGGCATCTTCTCTCCGAAAAGTACCCACGATCAGGATACGATGCTCTTGCAATCGATTCTGCAAAATGAGCAACAAGCGCAGGGTATCTTCATCTGCCCAGTGCAAATCTTCAACGATTAATAGCAGGGGCGTGATTTTTGCCCAAGCGATCAAGAAGTTTGCCATAGCTTCGAGTACGCGCGCGCGTTCCTGTTCAGGTTTTAGAGGCGGAGGCGCACCGAGATGGGGCAGCGTTTGGGCTATTTGAGGCAAGAGCGGCTGGAGTACCTGCAACCATAACGGATCTATGATAGCGTTGAGTTGATGCACTCTTAACGGAGGCAAGTTTGGGGTCACGGCTGAGACGAAAGCACCAAAAGGACGGGCATTTTCCTGCTCGAGACAATATCCCCAAAGCGTTTGCGCATTTCGCCATTCCGCATCCTGTGCAATTTCGCGCAACAGGCGGGTTTTCCCAACCCCGGCATCGCCCTCGACTAAAACTAATCCCCCCGCTTGTTGAAAAACAGTTTCTATATATTGTAAGAGTTTGCTTCTTGGTTCCTCCCGTCCGACGAGCGGGATTGCTTTCACACGTTCTTTATTTAAAATAACGGGTTCGGGTGGTTTTAGCGGTTTAGGCAGATAGGTTGATTTTATATCAGGGGCTTGCCGTTTAATTTCTTGCGCTAAAAGGGATGTTCTGGATTCCGGTTCTACATCGAACTCAGTACGCAATATCTGTCGGCAACTTTCATATTGGCGAATGGCTGTATTGGATTTTCCCAAAAGGTGGTAAAGGCGCATTGCTTCTCGATGAAAACTTTCATCATAGGGACGGAGTTTGAGTAATTTTTTGGTGAGGTCAAGCGCCCGGGTATAGTTTCTGCCCATTTTTTCCAATTTTTCGAGTTTTTCCAATCCCTGTAGATATAAATTATTATATCGCTCACGCTCAAGAAGTAGCCAGTCGTCATACATTCCTTCTAGTAAATCCCCACGATAAAGAGCAAGAGTGGCTCTTAAATGGATTGCGTTTAAATTCTCCGGCGCATCAGATAAATAAGTCCTGAGTTTTCTTTCAAACTCATGCGCATCTGTCCAAATAGTATTTGCGTTGGCAATGGCGATTTCTTCTGCAGAGGCTTCGATTAAATCGGGGAGATTTTGCCGAATCTGCCACAACGCTTGGCTAAGCGATTTTCGCGCCCGCGCTTCCGATAACTCTGACCAAAAGGTGCCTGCCAGCGTGGAGCGGGCGTGTGCGCGGTCCTTTTGCAAAAGCAAGTAGGCTAATAAACGGCGAGATGCAGAAGTGTTGGGAAGAGGAATTGCCTGCTCTCCCATAGCCAAAGACATTACACCAAAAAGGTGAACACGGAGTTGTGGTTTAAGCATAAAACGGTTGCTACCTATTTTCTTACAGATAAATGCGAGCCTGAATAAATGGGAACTGCGTCAAAACATAGAGTGGTGAAAAGATAGCGTAGCACTCCACTGAGTTGGCGCTATTCTGTCAATAAATATATCAGAACTTTAGCAAACGAGCCGAGATAAGTACAACAGGTTGATGTCCGAAGAATACCTCCTGCGGGGCGTGAAAATTAAGGCGGCAATGCCTTAGTTTCAGTTGTCCACGCCCACCACCGCATCCCTTCAGGCGCAGGGCAAAGCCTGAAGCTGGCGCGCACGCTTGCGGATTTGACGATGGAAGCGAAAATCCAGTCCACGCATCTTGCGGAAGCGTTGCCGTGGATGTGGAGGGCGTTAAACCAAAAACGGGATGCGATTTGACGGCATCCCGTTTTGGGTTGGGCAGCAGGTTGGGGCTGGCAATGACCCAGTTTAGGCAGGGGCGGTGCGTTTCTCCCGCTTGGTGAAGAAGTTTTTGATGGCGGGAATGCGCAATCCCAACAGGATGATGACGATTAATCCGTAAATAAAAGGTTGCAACACATCGCCTTGCAGGGAGAAGATGTCGCCTTTGCGCGCCCAGGCAAAGTGGATGATGACAAGCGGGGCAGCGAGGTAGACGCTTTTGTGCAGGCGTTTCCAGTTTTTGCCCAGTTTACGCATCCACCAGTTGAAGGAGGTCACGGCGAGCGCGAGTAGCAGGATGAAGGCAAGCGAGCCGACGAGGGTATAGCGTTTCTCGAAGGTGTCGGCGAGCAGCAGGTTCAGGTTAAAGCCGTAGTCGAGCGCGACGTAGATGCTGACGTGGATGAAAGCGTAGAAAAAGGCATAGAGACCAAGCGCGCGGCGATGTTTGCCGGGCGCGCGCCAGTCGAAGACCGTGCGTAGGGGCGTGGCGGCAAGCGAAAGCACCAGCAGGGTTAAGGCAGCAAAGCCGGTACGCTGTTCAAGGTCTTGAATGGGATTGACGGTTAGGCTGCCGCTGAAGATAGCAACCAGAATGCGCACGAGCGGCAAAATGCCAATGACGTGAACGCTAATTTGGAGTGGGGTTGGTTTTTTCATGCTTTTTAAATAGGGGATTGGATGCCCGTTAGTTTTTCAGAGACATCCCAAAGACGCACCGCAATGGATTCATCGTAGGATAGGGCATTGGATTTCACTTTGACGGGGTACCCGCGCCAACCGCCCAGCGCGTGCGGACCGATATAGTCCGCGCCCCTGACCTCGGGGTTGGTCGCTGCATATAGGCTGGGGAGAGCGCCCATGGCTGCGGATTGTGCCATAATCCCGTTCAAAAATGTAAATAAACCCGAACCGCCTTGTAGATTGGTGGCAGCATAGCCGGGATGTGCTGCGACGGCGAGGGTGCTTTTGCCTGCCGCAGTTAGCTTGCGCTGGAGTTCGTAGGTAAAGTAGAGATTGGCGATTTTGCTCTGCCCGTAGGCAGCCCATTTGTGATAGCTTTTCTCGCTTTGTAGGTCGTCGAAGTTGATCTTGCCCATCGTATGCGCCTGACTGCTGACATTGACGATGCGCGAGTTTTTAGCAGCAAAGAGCAGGTCGAGCAGTTGGGCGGTCAGCGCAAAATGACCGAGATGGTTGACGCCGAACTGCGTCTCGAAGCCGTCTTCGGTTTTGCCGTAGGGCGGCACCATAATTCCGGCGTTATTGATCAGCAAGTCGATGGATGTGTATTTGGCGTGCACTTCTTCGGCAAATTTTCGCACAGAGGCGAGGCTGCCGAGGTCGAGCTGCATTAAGACGAGTTTGGCATTCGGCACTTTGGCTTTGATCTTATCGAAAGCAGCTTGGGCTTTTTGCGGGTTGCGGCACGCCATAATCACTTTGGCGTTTTTCGCAGCCAGCGCGAGCGTGGTCTCGTAGCCCAGTCCGCTGTTTGCGCCGGTGATGATCGCAACCTTCCCGCTCTGGTCAGGGATGTTGGTGGTCGTCCATTTTTGCATGAGGTGTCTCTCCTGATATTGGTGATTGTTGAACGAGGAAAGACAAAAGAGGGTAAAGCCGTCTTTCCTCTCGCCTCTTTCGTCTTTAGTAGAACTTCGTCAAATCCATGCCTTCGTAGAGATAGGCAACTTCTTCGGCGTAGCCGTTGAACATCAGCGTTTCGCGGCGGCTGAGTTCACCAATGCGGCGCTCGCTGGCTTGCGACCAGCGCGGATGATCGACATTTGGATTGACATTGGCATAGAAGCCGTATTCGTTCGGGGCGATCTCCTGCCAGAAGTTGAGCGGCTCTTCGTCGGTCAGTTCGATCTTGACGATAGATTTGATGGATTTGAAACCGTATTTCCACGGCACGACCAAGCGGAACGGCGCACCATTCTGTGGCATGAGCATTTCGCCGTAGAGACCGGTTGCCATCAGGGTGAGGTCGTTCATGGCTTCGTCGAGGCGTAGCCCTTCAACGTAGGGCCAGGGGTAGAGGCGATTCTTGGTGCCGGGCATCTGGTTTTCGTCGAGCAGGGTTTCAAAGCGAACGTATTTGGCTTCTGATTTGGGCTCAACTTCCTTGAGTAGGCTGGCGAGGGTGAAGCCGTTCCACGGAATGACCATGCTCCAGGCTTCGACGCAGCGCAGACGGTAGATGCGTTCTTCCTGCGTAAAACCGGAGAGCAAGTCTTCGACGCCGTAGGTTTTGGGATTGTTGACCAAGCCGGTTACTTCAACTGTCCAAGGGTCGGACTTGAAGTCTTGGGCGAGTTTGGCGACGCCTTCTTTGTCAGTGGTAAATTCGTAGTAGTTATTGTAATTGATGGCGGCTTCGTAGTCGGTCAACTCTTCGGACGAGACATCGACGCTTTGCGCGGTATCCGGTTGCACGTTCGTGCTTGGCTCGGCGGGGATGTCGGTGCTGCAGGCAGCCAGTAGGGCTGCACCGGCGGTCACAATGCCCATCTGCTTGAGGAAATCCCGCCGCGAAAGATAGACATCTTTCGGCGTAATCTCGGATGGTTTTACGGGGACGGATTTATATTTTTGTGCCATAATTTTTTCCTTTAATAATGACGGACAATTAAGAGCAAAAATAGCATATTAAGGTAAGGAGGTCAAATAATAGCCTTTTAATCTGGGAATTAAATGAAAAGAGGCTCTTTGATATTTTGCGTGGAAGCTCCATATATAGGGGTATCGTCTAAGCGAAACGACGATACCCTTCAAGATCAAGATAAAGCCGCTGGAAAA
>JANTFU010000149.1 GCA_024763295.1 Anaerolineales bacterium | reverse complement strand
CGGGCTTTGGATTTAGAAGGCACGGCGACCTACGCTTTGTGACGGTCTTTTTGACCTGAGCACAATCGGTCTGCCGTGCTTTCTCTATCATACTAGACACAAAGAACACAGAGTATTGCTTTGTGTCCACAAAGAAGCCCTTTGTGAACTTTGTGCTTTTGTGGTGCATTAAGCGCGGTCGGGTGATAGCACGCGAATTGCATTCACCAGCGCGTCCACGTCCTGCGCGGTGTTGTACGCCTGAATAGAAATGCGCGCAAAAACTCGCTCCTGCCACTGAATGATCGGGATTTCGATTTGATGCTCGTTGTAGAGCGCCGTTTGAAAAGCAGCGGCGTTCTCTGTTTTAAGCGGCAGCGGCGCAATTGCCATTTGATGATAGGAATTTTCCATGTAGGCGGGCGGTAGTTGGGTGATTTTGGCAATCTTTTCAAGCGCGGTTGTGAGCAGGAGATTGGATTCCTCCTGGACGCGCCGCCAATCATGCTTTTGGATGAACTCGATAGCGGCTTTGACCGTTAAAGAAGCAGACGGATCTTTCGTGCCCCACCATTCAAGGTCGTCTATCAGCTTGGTGCCCGTCGAGTAGGGTGAGTTTTGTCCCCAGCCCCAACTGACAACCAGCGGCGTTAAAAGGGCATGGTTATGGCGTCTGACGTGTAAAAAGCCCGCTCCTTTCGGGCTAAGCATCCATTTGTGGGCGTTGCCGACATAAAAATCGGCGTCGATGGCACGCAAATCGAGGGGCATCTGCCCCGGCGCGTGCGCCCCGTCAATCAGCGTGAGAATGCCGGCTGCGCGCGCTCGGCGACAAATCTCCTGCACGGGGAGGGTCAGCGCAGTCGGCGAGGTGATGTGGCTTAGGAAAATTACTTTGGTGCGCGGTGTGACGCCTTGCCAAAATTCTTCGACAATCTCTGTGGGCGATTTGAGCGGCAAAGAGATTTTTTGCTCGACGATTTTCACTTCGCTGTTTTGTGTGTTCAGCAACCAAGCATTGTAGCAAGCGCCATACTCATGGTCGGACATCAAAATTTCGTCGCCAGCTTCGAGCTTGAGTGAACGCGCAACGATATTCACGCCAAACGTGGCGTTCGGGACGAGGACAAGGTCATCCGCATCGGCGTTGAGATACGCGCCCAGCGTTTCGCGCGTTTCCTTGAAATAGCCAAACAACTCACGCGCAATGAATTTGACCGGCTGCGCTTCGAGTCTGCGCTGCCATTGTTGATACACGTCAAAAACTTCGCGCGGCGTTGCGCCGAACGAGCCATGATTGAGAAAGATGATGTCAGGATCAAGCAGAAAGTCGGATTTGGTTAGCATGGGGTCTCTTTTCGTTGTGAAATTTAAACATGATGAACACGAAGAAGGACAAAGAAAAGCAGCAATTCTCAATATGGATGATTCTGCGAGGCAGTTTTATCGCCGAAGCAGTCTTTTGAAGGCTATGAGACCGCTTCGTCGCAAGTGCATGCTCCTCGCGGATTCATGCAAAGTTTTATGTTGAGAGTTGCTGAAAGAAAAGGTTAAACCTTGTTTTCTTTGTGTTTCTTTGAGTCCTTTGTGTTTAGGCTTTTTCTTCGTTTTGTGAGTATACAAGTCTTGCCGCTGCCATGCAATGATAAAATAGAACGGCTTGCCCAATGAATGAATTCGTTGGCAGAGCATCCCCAAGTCTGCTTCAAGCAGACTTCCTATATCAGCCAGAGATTGAAATCTCTGGGTTTTATTTTCCCGTCACAGGAAAAAGCGCTTATGCCCGAACGAAAAATTTACCTGCTTTCCCCGAAAAAATATTCCCCCGAAACCATCGCCGTCGCTTTTGCGAAGACATCACGTTCACCGCAATCTTTTCAAGAGATCGCCGATGAACTCAACGATGAAGCCAGCGCCGAGTTCCACGAGAAGTGGGTGGTCGGCTATGGTCACGCCTCGGTTGCCGAACACGCCGTTTTGCACATCGCGATTGAAAATGTCTCGCGCATGGCAATTGAGAGCATCGAATCGAATCGGCTCGCCTCTTACACCGAAAAATCGACCCGCTATCAAAAATGGGATACAAACGCCTTCGTCATTCCGCCTGAACTGGACGCCCATCCCTTGCGTGAGATCTACGAGCAAACCGTGCGAATGCTCTTCGAGACCTATACTGCCTCGCTTGCGCCAGCGCGCGCAATCATTAAAGAGCGTTATCCGCGCAAAGAGGGTGAATCCGAAGCGCTTTGGGATCGCCGTATCCGTTCAAAATATGTTGATTCCTGTCGTTTCTTGTTACCCGCCGCTTCACTTGCCAACGTCGGCGTGACGGCAAACGCGCGCGTGTTAGAGAGTGCCATCCGCAAAATGCTCACGCATCCGCTCGCCGAAGTGCGCGAGATTGGGAGAAAAGTCAAATTGGTGGCGCAGGGCGAAACCCCAACGCTCGTGAAGTATGCGGAGGCGGTGCCGTATATTCAAGCATTTACGCAATACGCAATACGCAATACGCAAGGGGCAAGGGGCAAGGGGCAAGAGGATTTTACGCAATTGATTGATTTTGATGTAGATGCGGAGAATAAAATCCTTGCGGCGGCGCTCTATCGCTTTGGCGAAATGTCTTATCAAGACGCATTTGCGCATATCCAACAACTTCTACCTGAAAAACGCACCGAACTTGCCGAAAAACTACTTGGCGGCATGGATAAATACGACATCCCCCTGCGCGAACTCGAATACAGCCACTACACTTTCGATCTCATCATGGATCAGGGCGCATATTTCGAGTTCAAACGTCACCGCATGATGAGTCAAACGCCACAAGCGCTCACCGCCAATCTCGGCTATGCTGTGCCGAAACTCATTAGCGAAGCCGGCTTTGAAGACCGCTACATCGCCGCAATGGATGCTGCTGCCGCAGCCTATCAACAACTCGCCGCTTTTAATCCCGATGTGGCGGGCTATCTTGTGCCAAACGGCTTCAATCGGCGCGTGCTGGCGACCTTCAATCTTCGCGAAGCCTATCATTTTGTGCAACTGCGCGCCGCGCGTAACGCTCATTTCTCTATTCGGCGCGTTGCGCGTGAAATTTATGGGGCTATCGAAAAGCATCATCCGCTGCTCGCCCAGTACATGCGCCTGCCCGAAGGTGAGACATGGCAAGATCACTTCGCCAGCTTTTAGAAACCTTGATTCCGCGAGGAGCGCGCTTTTGCGACGAAGCGGTCTCGCGTTCTTGGAGATTGCCACGCCGCCGAAGTGCATCATCGGCTCGCAGAGTCATGCTTGTGATTCTTGCTTTTGGAATTATCGCCTGCACGCCCCAAGCGGATGTGGAACCGCCACGCACGCCGACTTTGGCTGGGGTGTTGCAGCTTTATCAAACGCCCAGTCCCAGTCCGATTCCGTTAACCGCCACCCCGATCCCAACCCGCACGCCAGCGCCAACGCCAACGCCGCATCTCTATACCGTTAAAGCGGGCGATACGCTAGGCAGTATCGCGCTCGAATTCGGCTTCGATATGGGCGATTTGGTAAATGCAAACCCCGATATTTCACCGTATGCGATGTCGATAGGGCAGGAAATTGTCATTCCGGAGAAAGATGCGGAGACGGTGGTTACTGCCGTAGAACTGCTACCAATTCCCTATGCTGACCCCAATTGTTACACCACCCTCAGCGGCGGGATGTGGTGTTTTGTCTTGGTGCAAAACGACACTGAAAATTTTATCGAAGGGATTTCTTTCGCGGTACAGGTTTATGATGGCACGGGTGTATTGGTGGCGGATGAAAGCGCATACCCATTATTAGATCGTGTTGCTGTTGGTGAATCCATGCCGGCGGTGGTTTACTTTGATTCTGCCCCTGCGGAGTGGCAGGCTTATGCCGAGTTGTTGACGGCGTTTGAGGGCAGTGCTAATGATGGGAATTATTTGCCTGTGAATTTGACGAGCGTATTGACGCAAATCGCTTGGGATGGCAAATCTGCGCAGGTCAGCGGGCAAGTGTTGGTCGATGGGGAGGCAGAACAGGTTTGGGTCTTGGCAACGGCTTTCGATGCCGCCGATCAGGTTGTGGGCGTGCGTAGATGGGAATCGGCTGCGGGGGGGCAGTCATTTGAGATAACGATAGCAAGTTTGGGTCCTGAGATCGCGCGCGTTTCTTTGTCCGCAGAGGCAAAACGTTAAGAAGATTACCTTTCAAGAGTGAAAAGCACTTTGTTTGACGCATCCTTTTCTAGGATGTATAATCGCTCTGTTCCTATTCCATCCGATTTTTTAAGGATTTTTATGGCTCTAAATGGCAATTTGCGCGATTTTACGATAACGCAATTACTTAATTTGATTAATTTAGCCAGTAAAACCGGTACCCTGATTATTGAAGGTCCGCGTGAAACGGCTGAGATTTCTTTTCGTGAGGGAAAACTGGCGTATGCCATGATTGGCGAGAAGAATAACAACTTGGCGGGGATTTTGTATGGTGCCAAAAAGCTTAGCGCAAGCCAATATCGGGCGATTCAGCAGCGCGCCGGGCATGTTTCGGATAAGGAATTGGGCTTGTTGCTGATTAATGCGGGCTATATGACGCAGCAAGATATTCTGGAAGCGTTGCAAAAGAAATTTTCGTCTGTGGTGCGTCAGCTTTTTACTTGGGTTGAAGGTTTTTTTCGCTTTGATAAGCAGAAAATGCCGCCTGAAGATCGCATTAATGTGCGACTAGACCTTGAGAATCTGATTATTGAAGGTTCGCGACAATTGCGCGAGTGGGAACAGTTGCAGGATGAAATCCCTAGCTTAGAAATGGCGCTGAAGTTTACCGATCGTCCGGGTGCTGATCTCAAGAATGTTAATTTGAGTGTTGAAGAATGGCGCGTCGTTTCGTATATTACGCCTAAGAATAAGATCAGCCAAATTGCAAAAGCTACCAAGATGGATGATATGGAAATCCGTCGAGTGATTTACGGGCTTATTCAGGCAGGTTTGGTTGAGATTACAAAACCTGAAGGGGCTGTAAAACCGATGATTAAGGACAATATGTTCCCGACACAAGACAAAGCTGAACAAAAATCGCTTGTCAACCGCCTTATCAATCGAATTAGCAGTATTTAGTTCATTATAATTTTTTATCAAGGATAGTGCTTATGCAAACAGTCAAAATGGTTGTTACCGGTCCTTTCAGCTCTGGCAAGACGCAATTTATTGGCTCTGTCAGTGAGATTGATGTTGTTGCGACAGAGCGTAAGATTTCCGGTGAGGGTGAGAAGCAGGTCAAAGATGCAACCACCGTTGCAATGGATTTTGGTCGTATTACCGTAGATGAAGACTTGGTGCTTTATCTTTTCGGTACGCCCGGTCAGAAACGCTTCGATTTCATGTGGGAGATTCTCTCTGAAGGGATGCTGGGTTTTATCGTGATGATCGACAGCTCGCGTCCGGAGACTTTCCGCGAAGCCCGCAGTATTTTGCAGACCTTCCGTGCTTATGCGCCGACGCCGTATGTGGTTGCCGCCAACAAGCAGGATATGGAAGATGCTTGGGAACTTGAAGATATGCGCAACGCACTGCGCCTTGATCCGAATGTGAAGTTGCTCCCGTGTGTTGCAACGGATCTTAAATCTGTAAAATCGGTTCTCTTAGAACTTCTTTACAGCATTTTGGCTGAAATGGAAGCCGGTGCTTAATTTGCAGAGAGCAGTTTCCTAGTGTCTTCAATTACAACAGATCAAGGTATTGTTCATTATGAAGTTTATGGACGTGGTCGCCCTGTAATTCTTTTACATGGCTGGCTGGGTTCTTGGGGGCTATGGCAAGAGACAATGGGATATTTGGGGCGTTATTACCGTACCTACGCGCTCGATTTTTGGGGCTTTGGTGAATCAGGGAAGAAGCGCGATACCTACGCCGTGCAAGACTTTGTCAGTTTGGTTGCCCAATTTATGGATCATTTGGGCATTGAGCAAGCCCCGTTGGTTGGACATAGCATGGGGGGGACGGTTAGCCTTTCAGTTGCTTTGAAATACCCCGAGAAAGTCAGTAAAGTTGTCGTGATTGGGTCGCCGATTGTCGGTTCATCGTTGGCTTGGCCGCTTAAATTAGCAGGGTATCGTTCGATTGCCTTCCTTCTTTTTAACGCGATGTGGGCATTTCGCCTGGGAATGCGGATTGCCTCTCCCTTTATTAGTAAAGACCCG
>JANTFU010000148.1 GCA_024763295.1 Anaerolineales bacterium | reverse complement strand
CGCTCTTGCACGCTTTGCCCAATTTCTTTAATGCGCTCGTAAATTTGCTGAAAGTCAATTGCCATACTAAATCCTTAGAACATTTTTTCAGTATTTTACCAGATTATAATAGTGCCAAACCAAATTTAGTTCCTGAGCGGAGGCCTTTGCGAAGCAAAGGACGTAGTCGAAGGACGGCGTTCCCTGAAACCCGCTCTTCGACTACGGGCTTCACATTCGTTCAGCCCTCCGCTCAGAGACTGTGTAGTTTTTTTCAATGACAAGAGGAGCGAAGATGTTAAAAGTTGGCTATATTGGATTAGGATTGATGGGCAAGCCGATGGCGCGGAATATCCTTAAAGCAGGATTTCCGCTGGTGGTACATAACCGCAGCCGCGCCGCAGTGGACGAGTTGGTTGCCGAAGGAGCGACTGCCGCTTGGACGCCTGCTGAGGTCGCCCGCCAAGTGGACATTGTAGTCACCAACCTGCCCGACTCGCCCGATGTGGAGCATGTGGCGCTGGGCAAAGATGGCATCATCGAGGGCGCACACGAAGGCTTGATTTTCATCGACAACTCGACCATCAAACCCGCCACGGCTCGCAAAATTGCGGCTGCGCTGGCAGAAAAAGGCGTTTCGGCGTTAGATGCCCCCGTCAGCGGCGGGGATATTGGCGCAATTAACGGCACGTTGACGATCATGCTCGGCGGCGAAGAAGCTGCGCTAAACAAAGCGATGCCCGTCCTTGAAGCGATGGGCAAAAGCATCACCCTCGTTGGGGACGCGGGCGCGGGGCAAATCGCCAAAGTTTGCAATCAGATCATGGTCGCTGCGCAAATGGTTGCGACGGGCGAATTGCTGATGGTCGCCCAAAAAGCCGGCGCTGATCCGCAAAAGGTGGTGCAAGCCATCAAAGGTGGTGCTGCCCAATGCTGGACACTGGACGTCAAACCGCCGAGATTATTTGACGGCAATCGTCAGCCCGGCTTCAAAGCCTATATGCAAGCCAAAGACCTGAACATCGTGCTCGACACCGCCCGTGAATACGGCGTCCCGCTGCCCGGCACTGCGGCAAATACACAACTCTTCAGCGCCATGCTCGAAATGGGCATGGGTGATTTGGATAATTCGGCGGTGATTGGGGTGATCGAGGCGTTGGCTGGGGAAAAACTAAAAGTGTAAGGGCGGGGTTGCCCCGCCCCTACGACAAATATGAAAAACTTCTACCCCACCCTACGAGACTTCTCCCTCATCACCCTCGGCACGCTGCTGCAAGCCTTGGGGATGCGTCTATTTCTAATTCCCGCCAATCTCGCCCCCGGCGGCGTGAGCGGTATCGCCCAACTGATCAACTTCTATACCGATTGGCAAATCGGCTTTATGGTGCTGGTCGGTAATATTCCGCTTTTTCTCCTTGGCTGGCGTTTTCTTGGCGGGAAAAAGTTCGTTATCCGCACGGCATGGGCAGTCGTCACGTTTTCCTTTTTCCTCGACTTACTGACCCATTTCATCCCTGCTGCTGGCATCACCGACGACATTCTGCTCAACTCGCTCTACGGCGCCCTTGTCAGCGGAATCGGTTTTGGTATCGTTTATCGTGGACAAGGCACAAGCGGTGGCAGCGATATTCTCGCCCGCATTCTCAATCGTTGGCGCGGCGTCCCGATTACGCAGAGCTATATGTATGTCGATACCGCCGTCATTATTGCGGCGGGCTTTATCTTTGGCTGGAAAGAAGCGCTTTATGCGCTCATCACGCTCTACGTCAGCGGCATCGTCACGGAAACCGCCGCACAAGGCGCACAGGTCGTCCGCACAGCGCTGATTATTACCAAGCATCCCGAAACCGTTGCAGACGAGATTCTCAACTCACTCGGTCGTGGTGTCACCATGCTGCACGGCAAAGGCGGCTACACAAAAGCTGAACGCACCGTCCTATACTGTGTTGTCACCCGCCCTGAAACAATGCGCCTAAAACGTCTTATTCTCGAAATTGACCCAAATGCCTTCATGGTCATCGGGCAGGCGCACGAAGCGCTCGGCGAGGGCTTTACGCCATTGGATAAAGAGTAATCCAGTCTCTGAGCGGAGCATCGAACGAATGTGAGATGCGTAGTCGAAGAGCGGTGTCAGCAAACGCCGCCCTTCGACTGCGGGCTTCACTCCGTTCAGCCCTCCGCTCAGGAACTGGATATTGGATTAAATTATGCGCCCAAACTTTCTCATCATCGGCTCCCAAAAAGCTGGCACGACCTCCCTCTACCACGTTCTGAAACAGCATCCGCAGATATTTATGCCGGAAAGAAAGGAGGTCAACTTCTTTTTCAAGGATGACGAATACGCACGCGGAGCCGAACAGTATGCCGCCCATTTTGCGGATGCCGGTCATCAGCTTGCTCTGGGCGAAGCCTCTCCGGGCTATATCTGTCACCCCGAAGCGCCTGCCCGCATCCATGCTTTGTTGCCCGATGCCAAGCTCATACTCACGGTCAGAAACCCCATCAAACGCGCCATCTCGCAATACTGGGACAATCGCCGTCATCTCAACGAGCCACTCACTTTCGCTCAAGCCCTTGATGCCTACCTGAGCGACGACTACCAGCCCGACCAGATCGGCTATTTCAGTCGTGGTGTCTATATGCGCTATATTCGCCGTTATCTCGAATATTTTCCGCGTGAAAATTTGCTAGTTTTGCCCTTTGAAGAGATGATTTCAAATCCAAATGATTTTTACCGTCAGATTTTCGCCTTCCTCGGCGTTTCCGATGATTTCGTCAGCGAAGATTTTGATGAAGCCTTCAATCCCACCGAGATATGGAAAAATCCTTTTTATCAATTGCTGATTCGCAAGCCGCGTTATCAAAAGCGCGTTCCTGCCAAACTACGCCGGTTATTTTATTGGGGACCCAAGATGCGCTTTTCCGCGCCGCCGATCGACGAGGCGAGCAGACAAAAACTGGTCGAGTTCTACCGTCCATGGAACGACGAACTGCGTGACTTTCTTGGCAAAGACTTGGCAGATTGGGACTGAGTAGGGGCGGGAAGACCCCGCCCCTACTGCTATAATTTAACACATGAGTATTCCTCCGGAAGCCTTATCCTTTGAATATTTCCGCGCATCAGGACCGGGCGGGCAGAACGTGAACAAGGTCAGCACGGCGGTGCGGCTGCGTTTTGACGTATCCGCTGCGGGGCTGCCATACGCCGTGCGGGAGCGTTTGATCCACATTGCGGGCAGGAAGATGACCGAGGATGGTATTTTGATTATCGAAGCCTCGCGCCACCGCACGCGGGAGCGGAATCAAGCCGATGCGTACGCGCGTCTCGAGCAGATGTTGGCACGGGCAGCAATCCAGCCAAAGAAACGTCACAAAACAAAGCCGACGAAAAGTTCGATTCAAAAACGTCTGAAGAAAAAGAAAAAACGCGGGGAAGTGAAGAAGTTGCGCGGAAAAGTGACGCACTACGATTGATAAAAAACACCGCCGAGGACGGCGGCTGGAGCATTTCTCAAAATACAAAAGCTAGTTTCGTTTCGCTCGCAAAATCCCCCGCAAGAAAATTTAGCGATCAAGGTCAATATCGTAGTGGGAGATTTCGTCTTCGATTGGCTCAAGGTGGGTAAATGCAACCGCGTTTGGCACGGCTGCGCGAAGGTCGGTTTCGATATCTTCGGCGACGTGGTGCGCGTCGTGGACTGTCCACGCGCCGGGGACGAGCACATGCACAGAGATGAATTGACGTGCGCCTGCCTGACGGGTGCGCAAAGCATGAAAGTCGATGCTAAATTCTGCGCGATACTCAGCGAGTACGTCTTCAACGGCTTGCATTTCGGCGGGAGAGAGAGCGGCATCCATTAACCCGGCAATCGAGCGGCGGATTAGACCGATGCCGGTATAGATGATGTTCACCGCCATCGCCAGCGCAATCAATGGATCAAGCAGTGTCCAGCCCGTCAGCGAGACTGCCAAAACTGCGAAAACTACGCCAGCCGAAGTCCAAACATCGGTCATCAGGTGATGCGCATCCGCTTCGAGCGTGATGGAATGGTATTTTTTACCGGCACGCAGCAAAATACGCGCGACTACAAAATTGACCAGTGATGCGATCACCGAGACTGTCAGCCCGATACCCACCTGTTCCACTTCGCGCGGGTGAATAATACGCTCAACCGCTGCAAAAGCGATTCCGGCTGCGGCGACAATAATTAAAACCCCTTCTAAGTTGCTTGAAAAGTACTCCGCTTTACCATGCCCGTAGGTGTGGCTTTCGTCGGGCGGGCGGGCGGCAATGGTCAGCATACTCAGCGCCATAATCGCCGCCAGCAAATTCACCACCGATTCAATCGCATCGGAAAGCAAACCGACTGAGCCGGTCAGGAGATAGGCGACAGCTTTCAACGAAATCGTCAATCCAGCCGCAGCAATTGAAAGCCAGGCGTAACGGGTTAAGGTTTCACGTTTCATTTCAGGTAGGTTTCAAAAAAGGCGTAAAAACTTTTCATAAAATCAACGTTCTGATGCCCCCCAAAGCTATGTCCAGCAGCTTCGTAAAAGGTACATTCGACATTTTTCCCTAAGTTCGTCAAGACCGTGCAAGTTTCCTGACTCCAACCCACAGGGACGGTTTTATCGCTCGTGCCATGATAAAGGCGGATGGGCACAGTAATTAGCTCATAAGATGCCTGCGCAGAAATCCTGTTTAGCATGTCAGGTGGGGTATTCAACTCAAAATCAGATTGGATGAACTTCGCCGCTTTGAGCAGGTCGCCACTCATCGGGGCATATAAAACCGCCGCATCGACCTGATTGGTGATGGTCAGCACACGCAAAGCGACTTCACCACCCATGCTATACCCCCACAAAGCGATCTTGTTCGGATCAAGCATGGATAATGCGCCTGATTGCCCGCCCTGGGCTTTGATCATCGCAATCAGGTTGAGGACGTCGCTCGCCTGTCCCGTGCGGTAAGCATCGTCCCCTGAACCCGATTCGCCATAATTACGCATATTTGGATGGAAAACCACATAGCCCTGCCGCGCCATATCATCAGCATATCCGGTGGTATAGGGCATGAGCTTATAGTTCACCGTGTTGTAATTTCCGTGCAGCAAAATGACAACAGGGAAAGGTCCCGTCCCCTTGGGGATATTCACAAAACCGTAGATGTTGATTCCGTCGCTAACATAGCGGAATTTTTCGCGCGAGAACTCGCCTTCATCGCTGATCTGTCCAACCATCTGAATGGCAGCGTTGCCATAAAGCCGCGCACGCATTGCCGTGATGGTATATTTCTCCAGCGGATGCGGCGTAGCAGTGGGGACAGGGATGGTTGGTGTAAATGTCGCATAAACGGGGATGGTTGCGGTTGCGCTCAGTGGCTGAAAGGCAGTCGCTGTCGGAGGCAAAGACGTGGCAGAAGGCAAAACTTCAGCAACCGGCATTGACTGCGCGGGCGCCGCGGCAGAACTGCCACACGCGCTCAACAAGAAGATGAACAAAACGCAGAAAAGGAACGTACGCGGTTTCACTTTATTTATAGAGAAAGGTATGCGTAGCGACCGAAGCCGCAACTAAGGAACCAACCGCCAAGCCTGTTAGCAAGACAATCGGCAATTCTTTTTGGGGACTTGCGCCATTTTCAAGAGCTTCGCGCGTAGTGCGTTTTTGCTTGGCATTCAGCGCAATACCCGCCGTCGCTGTGGCAGGGATTGCAGTACAAAACATACACATTTTATTTCTCCTTTTGACAATCTTCACACAGCCCAAAAAGTTGCAGCCAATGTTCCTGAACGAGAAACCCGTGCTGCTCGCCTACGGAGCGAAAGAAAGCGCTCAGATCATCGCCTTCAAAATAGACCGCTTTTTTGCAATTTTGGCAGATGAGCAGATGCTGATGCCCGTCCGCGTGGGTCAGATAGGCGTTGCAGCCCTGTTCTTGATGTACACGCTGTACGAGATGCAATTCTTCGAGTTTTTCAAGCGTGCGGTAAACGGTCACCAAGCCGAGCTTGGGATAGAGTTCGCGCCCAAGGTCATAGACTTCGTTGGGCGTCAGCGCACGCGGACTTTGGGCAACAATTTCCACTACGGCGCGGCGTGCGTCGGTGATACGGTAGCCCTGTTTACGGAGTTCGGTTAGCCAGTTTTCAGCGGTCATTTTTTCGTGGTTAGTGGTTAGTGGTTAGTTGT
>JANTFU010000147.1 GCA_024763295.1 Anaerolineales bacterium | reverse complement strand
CCTTGATACGATAGCCGAAGATGACTCCGCGCAAGATAGCCAACTCTATCTCAACAGCGGCACCTGGCATCCCTACTACGACCTGGTGCTCAATAAGCCCAACTCAAAACGTTTTGTCTCCTATCAAACCATGAGCTATCTTATTTTTTATCGTGATAACCAGCGGCGTGGGCAGCGTTTTGAAACTTGGCAAAGCACTTATTCATAGGATTGCTTGAAAATTCAGAAAACGACGGTCATATTCAAGATGACCGTCACTTTTTTAACGGTATAATCGCCGAACTATGGACAAATTGAACAAAAAATACCATATCTGGACGGCGGGCTGCCAAATGAACGTGGCAGATTCGCGCCGTTTGGGTTCATCTCTCGAACATCTCGGCTACAACTTTACCGATAATGTCAAAGAAGCTGACGTGCTCGTACTCAACACCTGTGTTGTGCGCCAATCCGCCGAGGATAAAGCGCTCGGTTTTTTGCACTCCATTCGTCCGCTCAAAGAACAAAACCCAAATCTCGTTATCAACCTGATGGGCTGCTTGGTTGGCGTCAAGGGCGCCGAAAAACTGCAAAAGAAACTGCCCTTTGTGGATGTCTTCTCACCACCATCGGATCCGGGACCGCTGATTGCCCATCTCACACAGGACGATGACTACATCAACGAAACGAACGTGACCCGAAACCGGTTCGCCATTATGGATGGTGAAATCATCATCCCGGAACATGAGCGCGGCAAACTCGTCTCCGCGTTTATTCCCGTTGTGTATGGCTGTTCGCACGCTTGCACTTATTGCATCATTCCCTACCAGCGCGGCATCGAACGCAGTCGTCCCGTCGGTGAGATTGTGGCAGAAGCACGTTCACTGGCGGCACAAGGCGTCAAGGAAATCACCCTGCTCGGGCAAATCGTGGATCGCTACGGCAAAGATGTCGCAGATGGTCCCAATCTGGCTGAGCTACTGCATCTGCTCAATGACGTCGCAGGGATTGAGCGCATTCGCTTCCTGACTTCGCATCCCAACTACTTCGGCGTAGACATCATGCGTGCCGTTGCCGAATTGCCAAAAGTGATGCCACATTTTGAAGTCCCCATTCAAGCTGGCGACAACGAAGTTTTGGAAAACATGAAGCGCGGCTACACACAGGAAGATTACCGCAAACTAATCGCCCAAATCCGCGATGAAGTGCCGGGCTGCTCCATCGCAACCGACATCATCGTCGGCTTCCCCGGCGAGACCGAAGAGCAGTTTGAGCAAACCTATCAACTGCTCGCCGACCTAAAAATGGATGTCGCGCATCTGGCGCGTTACTCACCGCGCAAAGGCACCGTCTCCGAGCGGCGCATGGCGGATGATGTGACCGATGCTGAAAAACGGCGTCGTTTCCATCGACTTGAAGCCTTACAAAAAGAAATCGCCACTGAAATCAACGCTCGTTATCTCGGCGAAACTGTCCCCGTACTCTTTGAAGAAAAAGTCAAAGGCAGATGGCGCGGACGCACGCCGACAAACAAACTCGTCTTCGTCGAAAGCGATGATAATCTGCGCGGCAAAGTGGTGGATGTACGCATCACCTGGACGGGACCTTGGTCAATGCAGGCGCAAATGCTGCAACAGAAACCAACCCCGCTGGTTCTGGCTTAAAACGAAATCTGGGACTATCCAATAAGTCAACAAGAAACAGAGATTAGCTGATCGGTCTCTGTTTCTTTTATTACCTTGTATCAACCCTCCTCCAAATACAACGATAGTACTGTTGAATTTAGGGGAGTGGCGATCACTTCCCCAAAAATTCCCTGCTTTTGGCACTTTCGGAACAAAAGGGAGTTATTTTTGCCCCACAGGAAAATATCAGAAAATTTTTGTGCAAGCACTTAAAGGGGCTTTCCCCTAAATCTTTAGTATTTCCCCACGTTCTGCAAAGATTGTGTAAAATATAACAAATTATTCGGTTTGTATTGCATACAAATCACTTATCAAAAACGGGCACATCCCTGCGGGTGTTGCCCAAAAAGTATTACGAGAAGAAAAAATGAGAAAATCACTTTACTTAACCACTACCGAACCCCGCTGCGGGAAATCGCTAATCTCTTTGGGTATTACCAATCTGCTGCTGCGTAAAACCGGGCGTGTGGGTGTCTTTCGTCCAATCATTGATAGCAAAAGTGCCGAGGAACAAGATAAAAATATCGAGCTTCTAATCAAGCATTTTAATCTCAAGATTAAGTATGCAGACACCTATGCTTATTTAGAACGTGATGCCATTGACCTGATGGGACAGGGCAAAACCGATGTCATCATCGACACCGTCATTCAAAAATACAAAGCGTTGGAAGCGCAATGCGACTTTGTTTTAATCATCGGCTCCGATTTTGAGAATGAAGAAAGCGCCTTTGAAGTGGAATTAAACGCCCAGATCGCCAAAAATTTGGGTGCGCCGGTGCTAATCGTCAGTCGCGGCGACAAGGAAGAAGTTTCCGATATTCAAAACGTGGTGCGCGTGGCGTACGATACCTTTACAAATACCGGCTGTGAAGTAGTCAGTGTAATCGTCAATCGTACATCAGCGGAAAATTTCGACACTTTACGCGACACCCTGCCCAAAGCCATTGGAAAACGGGATACGTTTGTTTCCGTGCTCCCAGCCGACGAACGCCTCAGCAGCCCCACCATCCGCGAGATCGTTGAGCAGTTGGATGCGAAAATTCTGTATGGCGAGGAACATCTCGATAATTTGGCACACGATTATGTCATCGCATCTATGAGTGTCGGCAATTATTTACACCACCTAACCGAAAATGCGCTGCTGATTGTTGCCGGTGATCGAGATGCAATCCTACTCAGTGCTATTCAGGCGCATCAGTCGAGCAGTTATCCGCGTTTGGCAGGCATTATGCTAAGCGGTGGTTTATGCCCGCCGGAGAGCGTTAAAAAGTTAATTGCCGGTATCCAAGACCTTCCGCCAATCATGTCTGTGAAGGGCGCGACTTATCCCATTGCCACCCAAACAATGGCGCTACGCTCTTACATTACAGCAGATAACCCCAGAAAGATCGAACTGAGTTTGAAGATCTTTGAGAAGTATCTCGACCTGAAAACTCTCGATAGTATTCTCTCGCGCGTTCAAACGCGCGGCATGACCCCGCGTATGTTCATGTATAGCCTGTATCAAAAGGCGCAAAAGAACAAAAAACGCATTGTTTTGCCCGAAGGTGCCGATGAGCGGATTTTGCAAGCTGCGGATCGTTTGATTAGCCGCGATGCCGTCGAGTTGATTATTTTGGGGAACGTGAAGAAACTAAAGAGCGCGATACTGCGTTTGGGCTTGCGCAACTTGAACGAAGAAAGCTGCACCTTTATTGATCCGCAAAAATCAGAACTGCTCGAAGACTACGCCGAAACGCTCTACGAATTGCGTAAACACAAGGGCGTGCAGCTTCAAATGGCGCAAGACTTAATCACCGATGTTTCGTATTTTGGCACGATGATGGTTTACAAGGGACACGCAGACGGCATGGTCTCCGGCGCGATGCACACCACTGCACACACCATTCGCCCCTCGCTGCAATTTGTAAAAACCAAGCCCGGCGTTTCGGTCGTTTCGTCGGTTTTCTTTATGGCGCTCGATGATCGCGTGCTGGTGTATGGCGATTGCGCCGTGAACCCAAATCCGACGGCTGAAGAATTGGCAGAGATTGCCATCTCCTCGGCAGACACAGCCAAAACCTTTGGCGTGGAACCGCGCATTGCGATGCTTTCCTACTCAACGGGAGAATCCGGTTCAGGCGCCGATGTGGAAAAAGTGCGCCTAGCGACAAAATTGGCACAGGAACGCCGCCCGGACCTTATTTTGGAAGGTCCCATGCAGTATGATGCCGCCGTTTCACAGGAAGTGGCGGCTAAGAAAATGCCCGGCTCTAAAGTGGCGGGGCAGGCAACAGTTTTCATCTTCCCCGATTTGAATACCGGCAATAACACCTACAAAGCCGTCCAGCGTGAAACCGGCGCGATTGCAATCGGTCCTGTTTTGCAGGGCTTGAATAAGCCGGTCAACGACCTGAGCCGTGGCTGCACCGTGCAGGATATTATCAACACGGTCGTTATCACCGCTATTCAGGCGCAGGAGGCGTAGATGAAAATTCTCGTTATCAATGCAGGCAGTTCTTCAATTAAATATCAACTCTTTGAGATGAGCGACCGTTCGGTGCTGGCTGCCGGACTGGTGGAGCGCATCGGCGAGGCGTTGGGACACCTGAAACATAAAACCCCTAAGCATCCCGACATTGAGCAGGAAGCGCCCATTCCCGATCATCAGGAGGGGCTAAATCGCGTCGTTCAGCTTTTGCTTGACCCCGAAACGGGCGTTATCACTTCTCCCGACGAAATCACTGCGGTTGGACATCGCGTCGTGCATGGCGGCGAAAAATTCAGTGCGCCGACGGTTATTAACACGGAAGTACTCGAAGTTATCGATGCGCTTTCAGCGCTCGCGCCGCTGCATAATCCCGCCAATTTGACGGGCATTCAGGTGGCGATGAAACTCTTTCCGCATGCAACACAGGTCGCCATTTTCGACACCGCTTTTCACCAAACCATGCCCGCGCACGCCTATCGTTACGCGATTCCAAATGAGCTTTATGAGCAAAATCATGTTCGCGTCTATGGCTTTCATGGCACATCACATCTGTATGTCTCGAAAGCTGCTGCCGCGCATCTCGGCAAGCCGTTAACGGCAACCAATCTGATTACCGCGCACCTCGGCAACGGGGCGAGCATCACAGCCGTGTCACAGGGGCGTTCCGTCGATACGTCGATGGGATTTAGCCCGCTGCCGGGTCTCATCATGGGCACGCGCAGCGGAGATGTCGATCCGGCAGTCATCTTCCATCTGGCGAATGTGCAGGGCATGTCCATTGCCGAGATCGATAAACTGCTGAATAAGCAGAGCGGTTTGCTGGGTTTGTGTGGGGATAATGACCTGCGCGACATCGAACGGCGCGTGGACGAAGGCGATGCGGCGGCGACGCTGGCATTTGAGATGTATGCGTATCGCATCCGCAAATATGTGGGGGCGTATACCGCAGCTTTGGGGCAAGTGGACGCTTTGGTCTTTACCGCCGGCGTCGGCGAGAATAGCCCCGCCATCCGCGAGGCAGTTTGTACCGGGCTGGACGCTTTGGGCTACGCGCTTGATCTTGAAAAGAACGCCGCAGGCAAAACCGGCAGCGTGACCGAAATTCAAGCCGCCGAAAGCCGCGCGAAAATTTTGGTCATCTCGACGAATGAAGAGTTAGAGATTGCACTCCAAACGGAAGCCGTCTTGAACGGGGATTAGGGATTAGTTGCCTAGGAAGCAGGAGAGCGGACGAAAATCGTCCGCTCTTTTTTTTCTACCAACTGAGAGTTTCATTGGTAGAGGGGGTTGAGTAGGGTTGAGTAAACGAAGAACATATCGAGACCACAAAAGTCCGGCATTTTTTGCCTACTTGTTGGTTTCGAGCGGCGAAAAGCATCGTCTACGCTTCGGCAAGCGCAGTAGCCACTCAACCAACGGACACCTTTTTGTGCAATGTGTCAGGGGGGTAGTTTTTTTGATCATGGTAATTTTTGACTGATTTTATCTGCTCTGCCTCTTGGCGCTAGCCGCCGTCCTCGGCGGCACTTTATGAGAAAAACCTGCGCCGAGGACGGCGCAAGGAGCTATTTCCAATAAACCTTTGAGCAGTCAATTTTGACCACGACCGTTTTTTTATATCAACTATTACCCTAAAATCTGCCACGGATTACAGCGATTTTTACGGATTTCAAACGCTTTTTTCTGTGAAATCTATGGCGAAAAACAACCCGTTGGGATCATCATCACTCAGGTTAGGTTGCGCTGCCCCAAAAGCCAAGCCACTGGCAGCGACGTTCTCCCAAAATCGTCTTTACGGAATTTTTATCGGTCAAAAAACTCCCTGAACAAGACAAACATGATAAAATCTATTTGTTACAAAAAGAACCGCAATACTGCAAAAGAAGTTACAGAAATCGAGAAACACAATGCCTAAATCAAATAAATTATCTTTCCAGCTTGCAGTTGCACTTGTACTTGGATATATTCTTCTAACACTTGGAATTTATTACAGCGGTTCTGTTCGCTCGGTGGATTTTCTAAGTAATTATATGATCCCACTGATCGCCCTTGTTGCTTTCGGG
>JANTFU010000146.1 GCA_024763295.1 Anaerolineales bacterium | reverse complement strand
TGACCGCCTTCCGCCAAGAATATACGGGACAGCTCTGGATAGAAGTGATGCTCATCAAGGGAATCAACGACACGCTCCCGGCTTTGGGCTTGCTGGCTGAAAAATTACAGCAGATTCAACCCGATCAGGTTCACGTTAACCTCCCCACCCGACCACCTGCCGAACCTTGGGTACTGCCCCCCGACGACGAAGGCATCCTGCGAGCCAAAGCCGTGCTCGGCGACATCGCCAAAATCGTCACCCCCATCGACGGCGAATTCGATCTCTCAGGCTACGAGAACCTACCCGACGCCATCGTCGGCATCGTCACCCGCCATCCCATGCGGGAAGACCAACTGACAGAAACCCTCGCCCGCTGGTCTCCCGCCGAAGTGGACAAAACCCTCACCGCCCTCGCCGCCGATGGGCGCATTCAAACCATCGAACGCTACGGCGTCCGCTTTTGGAGCGTGAGCCAAGCGCACTATGAGCAGTAAGTACCTGAGCAAAAGTTTTCTTGCATTCGTAGTGCGACATTTATCGCTTTTTAGGGGCAGGCGACATAAATGTCGCGCTACATTTTACTAGATTACTTTTGCCCGATTACTTAGAATAGAGTCCCCAATAGATCGTCCGAGAAGAAACCTAAGGGCTACTCCACAATCACTGTGACTGCAAAATTCTCAACGGGGGCAATACCTTCCTCCCAATCACGATGATAACCAAGCGACAAGACCGTTTCTCCGCTGGCAAGCGCTTTAAAGGTGAAAATTTCTTCACCGCCCGCACCTGCCATCTGCGTCCCCTCGCTGCGATATTCGGCTTCGCCAACTTGCGCCAAGATTGTCTCATCCATATCAAAGACCGTCCACTGATACCCCGTTGTCGGATTTGATTCAAGCGTAATTTGGAGCGTATCCCCTGTTTTCATTTGAATACGCTCGCCGTTATTTTCTGCCGTCAACGCCGTATTGCCGGAGCAGGCGCTCAAAGAAAGCGCCAAAAGGATTGAAAGTAAGATTTTTTTATACATGGTATCACCTCTCTCGTAGCATATTAACGTACAAAACGTTCCGGATTAAATGGGATTAAATCAAAGCTGGGATTTTCTCCCTGCAAAACATCGGCGGCTAACTGCCCCGTAAACGGACCCATGCCGACGCCGAGCATCGCGTGTCCGGTGGCAATGACCAAGTTCCTCACACGAGCGGAGCGTCCGATATAGGGCAATCCATCGGGGGAGACGGAACGTAATCCCGCCCAGATTTCGGGTTCGGCTTCTCCATCAATTTTATGCAAATAGGTCTCACCTGCCTTGCGGAGGGCGCTTAAGCGGCGTTGATTGATCGAGAGATCGTATCCCGCCAACTCAAGCGTGCCTGCATAACGCAAATGCGCCCCCATCGGCGTAACGGCAACTTTGGATTTGCCGAGGAAAAGATAGCGGCTCGGCAGCGCAGAGGGATTTTTGAGCGTGATGCTGTAGCCTTTGGCGGGCTGCATGAGAAGTTCGACATCGAGTTCTTTTGCAATGGGTGTTGACCAGGCTCCCGCCGCCAGCAAAATCTGCTCGGCTTCAAAATCGCCTTGCGTGGTTTTGACACGGCTGATTTTATCGCCAATTTTCTCAAAGCTCAACACCGACCTTTCTGTCAAAATGCGTGCGCCGTGCTGTGCTGCTTTCTCTGCCAAAGCACGAACGAAGAGGGCAGGGTCGATATAGGCATCTGTATCGCAGCCAATCCCGCCGACGACTATATTCTTGCAGTGGAGTCATGAAATAATCCACAAGATTTCCCGTCCTTTTTTCATCACAGAAAGCACAAAGATTACGAAGTTTTGCTCTGTTTTTTTCTCTCAAACTCTCTGCACTCTGTGGTGAAGTTTTAAGATTTGTCAATCAATCAGGGCTGAATCCACGGACTGCCACAGGAAGCTGACGAAAATCCAGTTCTTTTTTAGAATCCTTCCGCCACATACTCACCCCAAACGCCGCGTAAAACATTTGCAATTTCGCCCAGCGTCATATCATGCTCAACCGCTTCGATGAAGAGCGGCATTAAGTTTTCGTTGCCTTTGGCGGTAGTCTCCAAACGTGCGCGCAACTCGGCGACTTTTTTCTCGTTTCTCTTTTCTCTTAGCGCCTTCAACTTCTCGCGCTGCGCCAACTCGATAGCGGGGTCAACGCTCAGGCGTTCAATGTCGATCTCTTCATCAACTTCAAACTTATTCACGCCAACGACGATCTCTTCTTCGCGTTCAATCGCTTTTTGGGCGGCGTAGGCAGCGTTCTGGATTTCGCGTTGCATGTAGCCCTGCTCTATCGACGCCAGCGCACCGCCCATCTCGTCAATTTTAGCAATGTACGCGACGGCAGCTTTTTCCATTTCATCGGTCAGGTATTCGATGTAGTATGAGCCAGCCAACGGATCGACTGTATCGGCGACGCCGGATTCGTGCGCAATAATTTGCTGGGTACGCAACGCCACGCGCACGGATTTCTCAGTCGGCAGCCAGAGGGCTTCGTCCATAGAGTTGGTGTGCAGGGATTGCGTCCCGCCGAGGACAGCCGCCAAGGCTTGGATCGTGACGCGCGCGACATTATTCTCTGGTTGCTGCGCAGTCAGTGTGGACCCGGCAGTTTGTGTGTGGAAGCGCAGCATCCACGATTTGGGATTTTTTGCCCCGAAACGCTCTTTCATCGTGCGTGCCCATAGACGGCGCGCGGCGCGATATTTGGCAACTTCTTCAAGCAAGTTATTGTGAGCGTTAAAAAAGAAAGACAGTTGGGGCGCAAAGGAATCAACATCCAAGCCAGCATCCATCGCGGCTTGGACGTATGCCATGCCATTGGCGAGTGTAAAGGCGATCTCCTGCACGGCGGTGGAGCCTGCTTCGCGGATGTGATAGCCCGAAATGGAAATCGTATTCCAGCGCGGAACTTCTTTTTGGCAATATTGGAAGACATCAGTAATGAGCCGCATGGAGGGTTTCGGCGGATAAATATAGGTCCCGCGCGCAACATATTCTTTGAGAATGTCATTTTGAATCGTGCCGCGCAGCTTGCGAATATCCGCACCTTGTTTTTTGGCAACGGCGATGTACATGGCGAGCAGAATCGCGGCGGGAGCGTTGATGGTCATTGAAGTCGAGACTTTTTCAAGCGGAATCTCGTAGAAGAGTTGTGCCATATCCTGCATGGACGAGATGGAAACACCCACTTTGCCCACTTCGCCCAGCGCCATTGGGTCATCGGCGTCGTAGCCGATTTGGGTCGGCAGGTCGAAGGCGACAGAGAGACCGGTCTGCCCATTGGCGAGCAGATAGCGATAGCGCTCGTTCGACTCTTCGGCGGTAGCGAAACCGGCGTATTGGCGCATCGTCCAGAAGCGGGAGCGGTACATAGTCGGTTGAACGCCGCGTGTAAACGGGTATTCACCGGGGAACCCAAGCGCTGCCATTTTGGCGGAATCTATTTCCGGGTCAAGAGCGATACGCGGTACTTTTATTCCCGAAGATGTCTTAAATTCTTCCTTCCGTTCGGGAAAGCGTTTCAGGACGGGGTTGAGGGTTTCTTCTTCCCAGCGTTTTTGTTCGTCTTGGATTGTCATATCGTCACCATGCCTTTCAAGATTTCCGTCCATTATAATAGGGCAAATGAGATTTGCACAAAGGGCATGAAAATGCTAAAGTAATTGAAGATTAGGCGTCACTGCGAGCGAGATTGCTTCGACGATAAAGCTGTCTCGCAATGACGTGATAAGAGGAGTTTATATGAAATTAATCGGTAATATTTTCGCTGTAATTTTAATTTTCTTTGGAGTGCTATTTGTGTGGTCTGCTTTTGGGACAACGCCACAGCCGGGCAATATTTTAATTGGCATAATCACGCTCGGCGTTGGTTTCGGGATTATTTGGCTGGCGCAACGCAAGCCTAAAGCGGCGGAGGGAACAACCCAAAATGTGACCATGAATGTTGACTTACCCGGCGAAATGAAAATGGAAGTGATGAAATGCGAAGCCTGCGGCGGGGCGATTACCAGCAAGAATATTGAGATGCAGTCCGGCGCGCCGATGGTCGTTTGCCCGTATTGCGGTACGACCTATCAACTCAACGAAGAACCGAAGTGGTAAAACGTTTGAACATTACCACGTTGCAAGGTTAGAACGTTAAAGGAGTTCCTATGAAACGACGGCTGTTCCCGCTTTTGCTTGTTTTGGTGCTGGCGCTTAGCCTAACCAGCAGTGTTTTCGCCCAATCTTACTCTTTTCAATTAGAAAAAGAAGTTGTCAACGTTTATTGGAATAGCGATGGCTCAATGTCGCTGGACTATGTCTTCACGTTCAGGAATGATTCTGGCGCACACGCAATTGACTTTGTGGATGTGGGGCTGCCCAACAGCAGCTACCGTATGAGTTCCATCTACGCCGATGCGGATGGGAATACGGTCAGCATTTCGAGAGATTATCAGGGCAGTGGAACAGGCGTCGCGGTGGATATGGGTGCGTACGCCATCCCTGCCGGTGGACGTGGCAAAGTGCATATTTATATCGGCTATATCGACCGCGTTCTGCACATCGACGATAACGACGAGAATTATGCCAGCGCAGTCTTTGGTAACACCTGGTTTGGCAGCCAATACGTCAGCGGCAGCACCGATCTGACCGTCACCATGCACATGCCGCCGGGTGTTCAACCGAACGAGCCGCGCTATCACTATCCCCAAAACTGGGTCGGCGCTAATGAGCCGGAAATCAAGATTAACAGCGATGGGCGTGTCTCTTACACTTGGCACAGCCCCAATGCCAATGGCTACACCCAATATGTTTTTGGGGCATCCTTCCCCAAAACCTATGTCCCCCAAAATATGATTGTGCGCCCATCCCTACTGGAGCGGCTCGGCATTGACCCTGATACCATTCTCGGTCTTTTCATTTTACTCTGCTTCGGCGGCTTCTTCTTCGGCATTCCCATTCTTTCTGCCGTCCAAAGCCGCAAACGCAAAATGAAATATATGCCGCCCAAGATCGCCATCGAAGGACACGGCATCAAGCGCGGTCTAACCGCCGTCGAATCCGCCGTCCTGATGCAGGAACCGCTCGACAAAGTGATGACGATGATCCTTTTCGGCGTGGTCAAAAAAGGCGCTGCCGAAGTCACCAGCCGCGATCCGCTCCAAATCAAAGTCGCCAATCCGCTACCGGAAAAGCTGCATACCTACGAAAAAGAATTCCTTGAAGCCTTCGAGCACGCCAAAACCAGCCGTAAAGAACAACGTCGTAAACTTCAAAAAGTAACTGTCAATCTCATCAAGAGCCTTGAAACCAAAATGAAAGGCTTTAGCCGCAAAGAAACCATCGCCTATTACAAAAGCATTATGGAGCGCGCTTGGAAACAGATCGAAGCCGCCGGGACGCCCGAAATCAAGAGCGAACGCTACGACCAAGCCCTTGAATGGACGATGCTGGACGAAGACTATCAAGAGCGCACACAGGACGTCTTCCGCACGGGTCCTGTCTATGTACCGACGTGGTGGGGGCGCTACGACCCCGCGTTTGGGCGTGGTTCCGTTTCAAGACCTTCTGTCTCAACCCCGTCTTCGGGTGGCGGCAAAAGTCTGGCTTCATCCATGCCGCAACTCCCCGGCGCAGATTTTGCCGCATCGGTCGTGGGTGGTGCCCAAACCTTCTCCGACAGAGTAATCGGCAACCTGAACGATTTCACCGGCAAAGTGACCAACGTCACCAACCCGCCGCCGCCCCCTTCATCATCAAGTGGCGGCGGTGGAGGGGGCGGCTGTGCTTGCGCTTGTGCGGGTTGTGCATGTGCTTGTGCGGGTGGTGGACGGTAGGAAGCAGTTGATTAGGAAACAGGTAATCAGGGATTGGATTGGAAATCGTTTCAGCCTCTGATGCCTGATTTACCCGCTCCCAATTACCCAATCCCTAATTACCCAATTACCTTATGAACCTTTTCAAACCTTCAACCTTCACCCTGCCAACGGGACTCTTCCATTACGAACACGAAACGCCAACAGAAAAGTCTCGCATCCATCTGCGTCTGGACCCTGACGGACACGGCACACTCATGGTAAATGCCAGTCAGATTATGCACTTAAACCCGACAGCGGCGTTAATGGCGTATTTGGTTTTGGAGAAAAAGAACGAAAAAGAGATTGTCAAAGTAGTGCGTAGTGCGTATTCCGTAAGTAAAGCCA
>JANTFU010000145.1 GCA_024763295.1 Anaerolineales bacterium | reverse complement strand
GGTCCCAGCGCGTGGTGCCGTTATTTTCAATTTGCCAAACCCATTGAATGGTATCTCTGCTATTTACGCGCACCGTATCACGCGGCGACATGGAAAGAATATTGCAGGAGTAAAGCAAGTTGCCTGAGCCGCTGGTGACGTTGGTGGCTGTAGGCTGCACGGTGGCGGAGGGGGTGAAAGTAGGCGTGATACTGGCGATGATGAAGGTTGCCGTCGGCGTTGGGGTGATGGTTGCCGGAGGGCGCGTGCGTGTTGCCGTCGGCAGGATCGGGGTAGGCGTGTTTGGCGGGCGCGCAGCTTCAGTTTGCGCAACGCTAGCGCTGTAAGTTGCGGCAACGATGGTCTCAATGGAGACAACTGGAGCGGGTTCAGGGGCACAACTCACCAGCATGAGCATGAGTGCGAAAAAAAAGGGCAAAACGGGATGTTTTTGAAACATTTTTTGCTCCCCAATGCGAAAAATAAGCCCTCCGGATTGCTCCGGAGGGCTTGTATCTTCCGCTAGGTCTATTTTACGTTGATTGCAATATAGGGGGTGCAGTTGTCAACGCCTTCAACAATGAAGCCCATCACATAATGCCCGCTTTGATTCGGTGCCCACGCATCAAAGGGTCCAATCTGGTAGCTTTCACCAGGTCCCAGCGCTACTGGAATTTCCATACGGGAGGTGCCACCATTGGTGAAGTCGGTGTTGTAGCCATATTTCACGTCAATGCCGGCGGGCCAAGTGGCGGTTCCGCCGTTCACGATGGTAAACTTAATATCAAAAGAATCGCCGGCAGCAAAGACTTCGTTTTCTTTGGGGCGTTTCCCCTGATTGTAGGTGCAGTAATACTGCGGGGTGGTATACGTCCCACCGCCACCGCTTGCCGGAGCCGTAGTCGCTGTCGGGGCGATAACGATTGCCGTCACCGTCGGAATGGGCGTTTCGGTCGCCGGAGCAGGGATGGGGGTCACTGTCGCGGGCAGTAGCGTCGCGGTGGCTGCGGGTTGGTTGGCAGCATTTTGGGTTGCCTGCCCGTCAAGCGCTTTTTGTACAGCTTCTTCCACCATTTGGGCGGCTTGGGTCGCATCGATGGTCGCGCCGTCATTGGCAGCGGGGGTCGGCACACAAGCCGAAAGCAAGAGCGCTGCGGCAGAAATCAGCATTGCAAAGCGAATTGTCATTTTCATATCGTACTCCTTTTACGAGTTATCATCCGGGTCGCCGCTACCAATACCGAGCGGCTGCCATTTGGCGTCATCTTTCAGACGATGCTGAATGCCACCGCGCTCGTGGAGCGTATCGAATCCTTCGGGTTTGATGAACATTTTATCGCCATCCAGCAAACCGGTGATCCCGCTTTGTCCGGGTTCGGGGCGTTTGTTTTGGCAATACGCGCAAGTCTTCGGATCGTGCGGGGTGTACTCTGTCGGTTCTTCGTAAGTGGTGACATACCCTTCATAATTACGCACCACAACCTTGTGGTCAGAGTAGCTGAGCAAATAATTCGGTTGAAGCGGGATTTTACCACCTCCACCGGGCGCGTCAATGATATATTGCGGCACAGCGTAGCCGGATGTATGTCCGCGTAAGCCTTCGATAATTTCGATCCCTTTGGCGACGGGGGTACGGAAATGCCCGGCACCTTCTACCAAATCGCACTGGTAGAGATAGTAGGGTCGCACGCGGATCTGAACAAGTTTCTGCACCAAAGCGCGTTGCGTATGGACGCAGTCGTTCACGCCCGCCATTAAGACCGATTGGTTGCCGAGTGGAATCCCGGCTTTGGAGAGTTTATCGGTAGCATCAGCCAGTTCCGCTGAAATTTCGTTGGGATGGTTCACATGGATGTTAATCCATAGCGGGTGATATTTTTGGAGCATATCGGTCAGTTCTTCGGTAACGCGCATCGGCAAAAAGACCGGCACACGCGAGCCGATACGAATGACTTCGATATGTGGGATTTCGCTTAAAGCTTTTAGAATTTTCTCAAGGATTTTCGGCGCTAAAACCAGTGGATCGCCGCCGGAGAGCAGCACGTCGCGTACTTGGGGCGTGCGCTTGAGATACTCAATTTGCATCTCAAATTCGGTCTGCGAGAAGGTCGCAGTTGGGTCGCCGACGATGCGCGAGCGCGTGCAGTAGCGGCAATACGTAGCACACTGCGTGGTAACGAGCATCAGCACGCGGTCAGGGTAGCGGTGTACCAAACCGGGCACAGGCGAATGCTTATCTTCCGCGAGAGAATCTTCCATCATCGCGGTAAACGGTACCATCTCCAAGTCGGTCGGGATAACCTGTTTGCGGATCGGGTCATTTGGGTCGTTAGGATTAATCAGCGAAATATAATACGGGGTTATATCGACGCGAAACAAGCCCTGGGCGGAGAGCGCTTTCCGTTCGCTATCCGTTAAGGTGAGTACTTTTTCGATCTCCTCGACTGAATTCAGGCGGTGGCTGAGTTGCCATCTCCAATTATTCCATTTCTCATCCGGGACATCGGCGTAGATTGGGGCACGTTTAGATGTAAATTCAGTTTTCATTTTATCTCCTGTTGGGGTTAAATTTTAGCGTGACGAGCGTGGATTTTAGCTGGCTGCCTTCAAAAGGGCGGATCGTGGTCGGGACGATAAAAGCCCCCAAAACGAGAGATAGGGTGCGCACACATGCTCGGATTGTAAGAGAAAAAAGAGAGCGGGTCAATCATTTACGGTTTTTCTCTTTCCACTTTCTTTTTTTTCTATTAACAAGCCAATTGGTATGATTGACTTGCTTTCTCTGCCATGCTATTATCTTTGAGTCTTTATCTGAATTTATTTTGATTATTGCATTTATTATTTAAGGAGTAATTATTATGAGTTTTGAATTTCTTTTTCGTTTGATGGGCATGGTTATTTTTGGAATCGCCGGCGCTTTTTTAGGAATTGATTTTGCAGAAGTGTATGGGGGCGGTTCGTTTTACTCGATTATTTTTTCAGCAACAGGCGCATTGATTGGTTTGATCTTAACGCCATACATTACCACGCGACCAATCAGGTCCTTGCGTTCACTGCTCGGACGTCTGTCTGCCGAAACGCTTTTCGCCGCGCTAATCGGTTTGGTGAGCGGTTTGCTTGTTGCCGCCTTGCTTGCCTCCCCATTATCAATGTTGCCCGGTATTTTGGGCGACACATTCCCCTTTTTGAGTGTTTTACTTTTTAGTTACTTGGGCATCTCGCTTTTCATCATGCGCCAAGCCGATATTATGGGCATGCTAAATGCTATGCGCGGCGGTGATATTCCCGATGGCGCGGGGGGCGGCTCAAATTGGTCAAAAATGAACCGCACCATCCTGCTGGATACCAGCGTCATCATCGACGGGCGCATCGCCGATATTGCCGCGACCGGCTTTTTGCCCGGCACACTGCTCATCCCGCGTTTTGTGTTGAACGAACTTCAATATGTCGCCGATTCCCCGGATGGCTTGCGCCGTCAGCGCGGGCGACGCGGCATGGAAGTTCTTTCAAACCTGCAAAAAGACCCCAACGTGATGGTACGCATCAGCGACATCGACGTGGACGGCGTCCGAGAAGTGGATAGCAAACTCGTCGTCCTCGCCCGCCAACTCAAATGTCCCGTCCTGACCAATGACTACAACCTGAACAAAGTTGCCGAATTACAAGGCGTGACCGTTCTCAACATCAACGAATTGGCGAATGCCGTCAAATCCGTTGTCCTCCCCGGCGAAGTGCTACGCATCAACGTCATTCAAGAAGGCAAAGAACGTGATCAAGGTGTCGGTTATATGGAAGATGGCACGATGGTCGTCGTCGAAAACGGGCGTGATGTCATCGGCGAATACACCGATGTTTCCGTCACCAAAGTTCTTCAAACCGCAGCGGGACGCATGATCTTTGCCCGCGTCGCTGAATAATGACCTGTAGGGGCGGGGTGCCCCCGCCCCTACCGTAAATAAATCAGGAGCAAATATGTTGCGCCTCTACAACACCCAAACCCGTAAAAAAGAAGAATTCAAAACCATCGAACCCGGCAAAGTCCGCATGTATGTTTGCGGACCCACCGTCTACGATAACGCCCACGTTGGGCACGCCATGTCCGCCCTCGTCTTCGACATTGTGCGCCGCTACCTGCTCTATCGTGGCTACGAAGTCAAATATGTAATGAACTTCACCGACGTCGATGACAAAATCATCGATCGTGCCAATCAAAAGGGCATTGACCCCTTCGAACTCGCCGAAGGCTACATCCAAGCCTACAAAGAACATCTCAAAGACCTCAACGTCCTGCCTGCCACCGTCAACCCGCGTGCCACAGAAACCAAAACCATGCAGCAAATCCTTGCCATGATCGAAGGGCTAATCGACAAAGGCTACGCCTATCCCGCTGGCGGCGATGTCTACTTCCGCGTCCACAAAGACGAAGATTACGGCAAACTCTCCGGCAGAAAACTCGAAGAAATGCAAATGGGCGCGCGCATCGCCACCGGCGACATCAAAGAAAACGACAGCGATTTCGCCGTCTGGAAAGGCGCCAAAGAAGGCGAACCCGCTTGGGAAACCCCTTGGGGCAAGGGGCGCCCCGGCTGGCATATCGAATGCTCCGCCATGTGTCTCCACGAACTCGGTGAAAGCATCGACATTCACGGCGGCGGCAACGACCTCATCTTCCCCCACCACGAAAACGAAATCGCCCAATCCGAATCCTTTACCGGCAAACCCTTCGTCCGCTACTGGATGCACAACGGCATGCTCCAACTCTCCGGCGAAAAAATGTCCAAATCTATCGGCAACCTCGTCACCATTCAAGAATTTTTGGATGACCACGAGGGCGACGTCATGCGGATGCTCGTCCTGAACGGGAACTACCGCTCACCGCTTGCCTTTACGGATGAAAGCATCAGCGCCGCCGAAAACGCACTCAAGCGGCTCAAATCCGGATTTCGACCTGCTACCGCCTCCGCACAGGGTGCCGAAACCGAAGTTCTCAACGCCAAAACCGCCGAAACGCGGGATGCCTTCATCCAAGCGATGGACGACGACATCAACACCGCCGGCGCAATGGGACATATCTTTGAGTTGGTGCGCGCCATCAACACCGCCCGCGACGAAGGCGCCACCGATGACCAACTGCGCCCCGCCCAAAATACCCTGCGCGAACTAACCGGCGTGCTCGGTCTGGAACTGAAAGAAAAAGAAGGCTCCGGCGATGCTGACAAATTCATCGACCTGCTCCTCGAAGTCCGCAGTGAAGCGCGTGCCCAAAAACAATGGGCGCTCTCAGACCTGATCCGCGACAAGCTCAAAGAGCTAGGCGTACTGGTCGAAGACAGCAAAGAAGGCTCTAGCTGGCGCTGGGAATAGACAAGACGTAACGCAACATTCATGTCGCATCTGTAGATGCCGCGATATCAATATCGCGCTACGAGTTTTCGAAGGCGGGCTTCAACCCCGCCTTTTTTATTTCGCAGAATGCTATAATAAGCGCATGAAAAAATCGGAAGCAATTGCATACCTAAATCGCTGGGAGGCAGTGAAGAAAATTGAGGAAGAAGCCCAGTCTCTTACACTAGAGCAACGTTGGCGACAACTCAACTCACTTTTTGGCTTGGCTCGTGAACTCAATCTTTTTGAAAACGTAAGTGATATGGGTGAAGAAGCGGTTTGGCAGCGTTGGGTGGAACTAAAATTGAAGGTGGAATAAGAATGTATATCATGTATGTTGATGAATCTGGTGATCCCGGTAGTAAAAGCACCGTTCGCCATTTCGTTTTATCAGGGCTTATCATTCCTGCTACAGATTGGCAAGCGTCTTTCGAGCGTCACCATCAAATGAGACGTCACTTAAAATCTCAGTATGGCTTCCCTGTGCGAGAGGAACTACATGCTTCTGCATTAGTTGATACACGATACGGTGGAGAAGCAATTCGTAATCTTGGAGGACGCCGTACGCGCATGAGACTCTTCCAAGATGTTATGCAATCTATACCTTCTATTTTTCCAACGGGGAAAATAATATCTATATTTGTCGACAAAGACAAAGCTGTAAACTCAAACTTCAATAGAGAAAATTACCTAACTATAGCATGGGATTATTTAGCTAATCGCTATAATCGTTTTCTCGAAAAAGATTGTCAAAATTCGCCCGGCATTATTGTTGGAGATGAATCAGCAAATGCCACGATACGAGCATTATTGCGCAAAATGCGAGTTCATAACCCTATCTCAAGCC
>JANTFU010000144.1 GCA_024763295.1 Anaerolineales bacterium | reverse complement strand
AGTTACGTTTTTTTTCCGTAAAACTCAAAAAACATCCGTGTTTTTCCGTGCTTTCCGTGTACAAAAGGATGAAACCACAAAAAACGTTAGAAGCAGTAAAAAAACACTCCTCGCTTTTAAGACGGGGAGTGTTTCGCATAAGGATGAAAAGTTATGCCAGCGTAGCGACCATTACGGCTTTAATGGTGTGCAAGCGATTTTCAGCTTCGTCAAAGACGATGGATGCCTCCGATTCAAAGACTTCTTCGGTCACTTCCATGGATTCTAAGCCGAACTCTTCTTTAATTTGTGCGCCAATGGTTGTGTCAGCGTTATGGAAGGCGGGCAGACAGTGCATAAATTTGACGTTCGGATTGCCGGTTTTCTGCATCATATCGCTGGAGACCTGATAATCCTTTAGTAAAGCGATGCGTTCTGCCCAAACTTCTTTCGGCTCACCCATCGAGACCCATACATCGGTAGCGATGAAGTCACAGCCTTTAACGCCTGCATCTACATCGTCGGTGATGGTGATCTTTGCGCCGGTTTGGGCGGCAATCTCTTCGGCAAGGGCGACAAGTTCTGCGCTAGGTTGGACGGTAGCCGGTGCGACCGAGCGGAAGTCCATGCCCATTTTGGCAGCCCCAATCATCAGGGAATTGCCCATATTGTTGCGTGCATCGCCGACAAAAGCAAAGGAGATCTGATGCAAGGGTTTGTCAGAGTGTTCCATCATCGTGAGCAGGTCTGCCAGTATTTGGGTGGGGTGGTATTCATTGGTCAGCCCGTTCCAAACCGGAATGCCAGCAAATTTAGCCAATTCTTCGACGCGCTCCTGCCCAAAGCCGCGATATTCGATGCCATCGTACATGCGTCCCAAAACGCGCGCGGTATCTTTGATGGTTTCTTTCGCGCCAAGTTGTGAGCCGGTCGGACCCAAATAGGTGACGTGTGCGCCCTGATCGTAGGCGGCGGTCTCAAAGGCGCAGCGCGTGCGAGTGGAGGCTTTTTCAAAAATCAGGGCGATATTTTTGCCCTTTAGTTTCGGTTCTTCGTAGCCGCCATATTTTGCTTTTTTCAGGTCTGCGGAGAGATCAAGTAGAAATTTAATCTCTTTAGGGCTGAAGTCAAGCAGTTTCAGAAAGTGTCGGTTTTTTAGGTTGTATGCCATTTTTCCTCTTTTCTAGCGTACTTGGGATGAGTGCGGGAATTATAAACCTAGAATGTTCTTTTAATGGAAAAATACTCGCCCTCTTGCATAAGTGCTCTAGCCGCCGTCCCCTGCGGCGATATTTGTGAGAAACCCGCGCCGAGGACGGTGCTGGGCTCAGGAGAAAAATAGACTTTTGCAAGAAGTCTATTCGAAGCAGATGCTTTCTTCACCACGACAAAAGCGGACAAAAATATGTGCTAGCGTTATCCCTTCCGCTATGCCTCACCTCCCCTCGAAAGCCTACAAACTCTCCTCAAACGCCAGCGCAGCCAGCAAGGCTTCATACTCTTCAAAACAATCGCGGCAGATATCCAAATGATATTTTACTAAGGGCATAAGCGCTTCAACATCTTCCCCGCGCAGCTTCAACTCAACATACTCATCCAGTAACGCATGAACTTCGCCGCAAGAAAGCTCATCTTCATGCGTCATATCCAACATTTTTAAAAGCTTCAGCGTCATCGCTGCGCTCTCATCTACTTTTTGGGGTTTAAACCAACGCTTTATCTTCTTCAACATCTTACTCACCAAAAACCGCCAGCAAATCCAGCGGCGAAAAACCTTCACGTTCTAAACGCGCCTTCAACCGCAGACGTGCATCGTGCATCAATTTATATAGGGCATTTCGATTGCTTCCCAAACGCTCCGCCACCACCGTCAGCGGCGCACCCTGTACAGCCACAGCATTCATTACCTTCAGTTGATAGGGCGTTAACTCTTCCTGCATCAGGCGCTGAACCATCTCAGTCACATTCTTGCGCGCCAACATTCCTTCAGGTCCAGGCAACGGAGATGAAAAACGTGCCGAGGGCATTGCAGCGGGGTCATTGCCTTCTTCCAGTCCGTCCAGAGAGACCTCCTGCCACTTTTTCAGGCGTAACTGCCCTAAGCCGATATTCACGCCGATCTTATAAACCCAGGTCGTAAATTTACTGCGTCCCTGAAAAGAGTCCAAACGATCCAAAACTCGCAAGATCGTTTCTTGCGCCACATCTTCAATGAAGCTCTCAAAATGACTCGAAGTCGGCGTAAGCCAGCGCCCCAATGCCGAGGGCAAAACTTTCAGCAAAATTGCATGAAGCTCTTGAAGCGCAGCTTCTTTTTCTATGCCTTCAGCACGCAGTGCCTGCAACCAGGCTTCGTTGTCGCGGGTATTTTTCATGGTGCAATTATAGCGCATTCAATAGAAGATTAAGAGCTTCTAATTCTTACCAAAGTAAGAGAATTTCCCCGAAAAGCATCTTTTCAGGGAACCGAAAGGAGTTCAAATGTTTTCTTTAAGATGGATTGGCATTCTGCTCTGCCTCAGCTTTGGATTAGCCGCCTGTGCCGCTGCGGCATCCCCAACAGAATCCCCCACGCAAACGAACGTGCCCGAACCTGCTCCCGTTATGGAGACATCTGCCCCGCCCCCCGCAGACGATCCGCCTCCCCCCGGCGCAGAGACACAATTCTCAACCGATTTCAGCAAACACGGCGTCCCCTACGACGATATTCTCTCCGGCGGACCGCCCAAAGACGGCATCCCTGCCATTGACGAGCCGACCTACGTCTCCATTGACGAAGCCAACGCATGGATTAACGACCGAGAACCGGTCATTGCAATTGAAGTTGGCGAGGCAGCCCGCGCCTATCCGCTTCAGATACTTACTTGGCATGAAATCGTCAACGATGTGTTGAACGGGAAGCCGCTGGCTGTCTCATTTTGCCCGCTGTGTAATACTGCCATCGCCTTTGAGCGAGAATTTAACGGAGAAACGCTCGATTTTGGCACAACCGGACGCTTACGCTACTCCAACCTGATCATGTACGACCGCCAAACAGAAACTTGGTGGCAGCAAGCCACCGGCGAAGGGATTGCAGGCAAATATACCGGCGAGCAACTGACCTACTATCCCGCTGCGCTTATTTCATGGGCAGATTTCAAAGCGCAGTATCCTGCCGGAGACGTGCTTTCCAAAGAGACGGGTTACAACCGTGATTATGGGCGTAATCCTTATGCGGGGTACGACGACATCGACAATACCCCTTTCCTCTTTGAAGGAGTTTATGTCGATCAACTCCCGGCAATGGCACGAGTTTTAACGGTTGAAGTGAATAACGAAGCCGTTGCCTATCCATACAGCACCCTTCAGGAATTAAATGTAGTGAATGACACTGTTGGTGGGGAAGAAATTGTCGTTTTCTGGGCAGCAGGCACGGCGTCGGCGTTGGACGCATCCCAAATTGAAGCCGGGCAGGATGTTGGGGCAGCGGCAGCCTACGCACGTCAGGGGCGCACCTTCTTTTCCTCCGCTGGCAACATTTATGACGAAGAAACCGGCAGTATATGGAATATCTTCGGTCAATCCGATAGCGGAGAGCAGCTCGCGCCGGTTGTTTCGATTAATCATTTCTGGTTTTCGTGGGCGGCTTTTAAGCCAGAAACGAGCATTTATCAACCGTAAATTAGATTGGCTCATTCTTGAAGAATGAACCAATCTTTTGAATTTGGATAGTGGTTCAGAAGTAAATGATGACATGAATCTGCGAGACAGCTTCACCGCCGAAGCAGTCTCATCTATAGGAAGATTTCTCTATATTCGAGAAGATTGCTTCGCTCCGCTCGCAAACTCATCACTTATTTGAAGACCACTGCCTGAATTTGTAAGATTTTTTGCCTGATGCCCATCCATAAAAGGATGGAGAAAATTATGACAGAAAAAACCTTTCTACAAAAACACGGCAGCAAGCTCCCCGCGCTGCTCTTTTGGGTCGGCTTGGTCGGCGCGTATTATTTGTATGCCAACGCGAATAATTTGTCGCCCTTAGAAGTGACGCAAGAAATGCTTGGGTTTATGCAAAAGGGCGTATGGGGCGTCTTGATTTTTATTTTGCTCTATGCCATTCGCCCGCTCATCCTTTTCCCCGCAACTTTTTTGACCTTGGCGGGTGGCTTCGTATTTGGACCTGTTTTGGGCGTGGTTTATACGATTATCGCCAGCAATATCTCGTCGACGATTGCCTTTTATGTTGGGCAATATTTCGGCGAAGGATTGTTGCAAGAACAAGATGATGACGGCGAGGGTTGGATCCAACGCTATACGCGCCGAATGCGCGAGAACAGCTTCGAGACGGTGATGACGATGCGCTTCATCTTCCTACCCTATGATGCGGTCAGTTATTTGGCGGGATTTCTGCGGATTAAGTTCTTGCCCTTTATTTTGGCAACCGCGCTCGGCTCGATCCCCGGGACGATTGCTTTCGTTGGCTTTGGCGCATCGGTGGAGAGTTTCGATGGCGGGCTGCCTTCGCTGAACCCCGTTACGCTCGGTTTTTCTTTAGCCATTTTTGTCATCAGCATTGCGCTTTCTCGTTTGTTTAAAAACAAAGAAAGTCAAACTTCCGAAGTCTTCAAGACTTCGGAAGTTTAGCAAAGTAGATGTGCGTTGCACCTGCAAGATGCGCTGCACATCGGGTCTAGCAAGATAAGCAGGTTTTGAAAACCCGACCTGCAACGCACCTTAAAGGTGCAATGCGGGTCTATCAAAAGGACATTACTATGAAAACACATTTTCACACTATCGTCATCGGCGCAGGCTCCGGCGGGATGACCGTCGGCGTGGGCATGGCAGCCCTCGGTAAAGATGTCGCCATGATTGAGGGGCATCATGTTGGCGGCGACTGCACCAATGTCGGCTGTGTGCCCTCGAAGACGCTCATCCACGAGGCGCAGAATTTTCGGGCTGGGATGAACCCCGACGACGCTTTACGCACCACTGTTCGCAAACGGGATGAGTTGCGTGATCTCGAAACCGAAGAAGTCAAGGAAATCGAAAACCTGACCTTCATCGAAGGGATGGCAAAATTCATTGCGTCCAAAAAATTAGCTGTCACCAACGCCGCTGGCGAAACCAGCGAATATACCGCCGAGAATATCGTCATCGCAACGGGGGCGCGCCCTCGTCGATTGCCAATCGAAGGCTTGCCCGCAGAACGCTATATGACCAATATCGAATTATTCGATCTTGAAAATGCGCCCAAGCATCTCGTCATCGTTGGGGCGGGCGTGATTGCGCTTGAAATGGCGTTCGCTTTCGAGAAACTCGGCACGAAGGTCACGATGTTTGCGCTCGATAAGCGCGCGCTGGGGCGTTCTATTCCCGAAGCATCAGAAGCGGTACAGGTCAGTCTTGATCGCAAAGGCATCACCAGCTATTATGGCGCAACCGCAAAATCTTTTAATGAAGCCACATGCACACTGACGCTCGTACAGGGCGAAAACGAAATAGCGGTAGAAGCTGTGGATAAGGTGTTGGTGGCAATCGGTCGGGTACGGAATATCGACTCGCTCGGACTGGAGCAAGCCGGGGTCACGTTCGATCTGCGGACAGGGATCGCCGTTAACTCCTTTGGGGAGACCAATATCAAGGGCGTCTACGCTATCGGGGATGTGACACCCACGTCCGCTTTCACCCATTCTGCCAATGCGCAGGGGAGACGAGTTGTCCAGCGGATTGCCTTCCCGTTGTTGCCGATAGCGAAAAAGGAACCGCTTTTCCCGAACGCAATCTTCTCCGACCCGGAAGTTGCTACCGTTGGTCTGACACCTGCCCAACTCGAAGCATCCTGCCACCAAAACGCGGTCAAACGCATTCGGGTGGATTTGAAAGGCAACACCGACCGCGCCTATACGGACGGCATCGAAGAGGGCTTCATCATCGTGGATGCGGTGCGCCTGACGGGGCAGATTTTGCACGCCACCATCGTTGCGCCGCACGCCTCGGAGATGATCTCGTTCTTTACGCTGGCGATGAGCCAGAAGATTTCGCTTTATAAAATTTATCGGCTGGTTTATCCCTACCCGACTTTTTCGAGCGGCATCCTGAAAGTGGCAGATTTCTTTATGCGCGAGACTTTAACGAATTTGAAAACAGAAATTGGCGCATATTTGCGCTATCGCTTTGCCCGACCAAAAAACAATTAACCACGAAGGGCGCGAAGAAACACAAAGAAAAACTTGTCTTTGCCTTCGTGTCTCTTTGTGTTCT
>JANTFU010000143.1 GCA_024763295.1 Anaerolineales bacterium | reverse complement strand
TACAGCCTCCCTACAAAAGGATATTGATGGTTTGCGCAGCCGCGTAGATACGCTGGATAGCCTGACTGACCGCACCATGAGTATTGAGCAAAGCCAAGCGGAACTGACTGAAGCGCTGGATGCACTCACGGATGATTTAGCTGCTACACAAGGTGAATTGGAAACTTTGAATGAAACGATAAGCCAACAAGATGAACGTACGTTACGCTTTGAAAACTTTTTAGAGAATTTACAGAAAAATTTAAACGCTATTTTTGGCGAAGGAGAACCTAAATAATGAGCGCGGAAAAAGAACGCCCTTCATTTTTTAAACGCCTGTGGCTTGCTCTTGGAAAGACAATGCGTTTTTTGCTCTTCCTGATAGTTTTATTGGGATTGGCAGCATTGATCTATAAAGGGATGCCTTATGTATATGAGCGTGTTATCACCCCTTTGGATAGAAATACCGAAGAAATTGCCGCTATTCAAGCCAAACAGGAAGCGGATATGGAAGCGCTATCGGCTGAAAACGAGGCTTTGGCAAACCGCTTAAACGACCTTGAACAACGCCAGACCGAAAGTGCCCAGCAGATCGCATCTTTTGAAGGGCAACTGGTCGCCCTCGATGAGATGATTGAGAAACACAGCGTCAGCCTGAAACAGTTGGATGAAATTCAGGAAACACTGGAAACCTTGGGCGAAACAACCGAGGCGCACGACGAACTGCTAAACGGTGAAAACTCTGTAATTGCGGGCTTGGAGCATGATGTGCAAGTCAGCCGTGTGATCGAGCTGCTCTCGCGTGGGCGTTTATATCTCGCCCAAAGCAATTTTGGCTCCGCACAAGCCGATGTGCAGGCAGCTCGTGATCTCTTGGCTGAGTTTGCGCCTGAAGATGATGAAACTTTGCAGATTGCCGTTGATAGGTTGGATATGGCGCTCGGAAATCTGCCCGATTTCCCCGTAGTAGCGATCGGCGACGTGGATTTGGCTTGGCAATTGCTGGTTAGCGGGATGCCCGTAGAGTTAGCAGTACCGACAGAAGCTGCGCCCACAGCAGATGCTGAAGCGGGAGAAACCTCAACGCCTTAGTTTTCGTTGATAATCAAAAGCCCTCTTCTTGCTACAGCATAAAGAGGGTCTTTTTTTCTACCATTTTTTACAGCAGCCTGATAGCGAACACTCTCAGGCAAATATCTAAATAGGGATGCTCAAAATATGATTGCTGAAACTCAAAACACCTCTACACCCAAATTAAACACCCTAAGCGGCGTTTTCACACCTACTACCCTGACCATTCTCGGCGCAATCATGTATCTGCGCGAAGGTTGGGTGGTAGGCAACGCGGGCTTAGGTGGCGCATTACTAATTATCATCATTGCAAATGCAATCACTGCGTCAACGGCAATGTCCATCTCCTCGGTAGCAACCAATATCCGCGTCCGTGCCGGAGGCGCTTTTTCGATCATTGCGCAGTCACTTGGTCTTGAAGTAGGCGGCAGCATCAGCCTGCCCCTCTATCTGGCACAGGCTATTTCAGTTGGTTTTTATCTCTTTGCTTTTACCGAAGGCTGGGTAAGCATTTTTCCTAATCATCCCGCAGCTTTGGTGCTTTTTGTCAGTTTTTCCTTTGCTTTTGCCATTGCGTTGATCAGCGCCAATTTTGCCGCCCGCATTCAATACGGCATTTTAGCGGTTTTGGGTATTTCTCTCGTTGCAATTTTTCTGGGCAGCTTTGCTATTTTAGGCAAAGATGGCATGGTGAACACCCCTCAAATCTGGGGAAACTTTTCAGATGGAAATTTTTGGCAGGTTTTCGCGGTATTCTTCCCCGCAGTAACCGGTGTTCTCGCTGGTGTGAATATGTCCGGAGATTTGAAAGACCCCCGCGAAAGTATCCCAAAAGGCACTCTTTCAGCGGTTGCCTTGTCATTTGTTATTTATATAGTATTAGCCTATTGGTTGGCTCGTGTCGCATCTCCTGAAGAGCTAGTTAGCAACCTAACCATCATGGTTGAGAAATCTGCTTTTGGTCCCGCTGTGTTGGCAGGCATTCTCGCAGCCACCTTCTCTTCTGCCTTGACCTCGATGGTTGGCGCGCCACGTCTTCTGCAAGCATTGGCAGAGCAAGAAATTCTCCCTAAAGGGAAATGGCTGGGGCTAAAAACCGAAAATGGAGAACCTCGTAATGCCATGTATGTAACGGGCATTCTCGCAATAGGCACGTTGATTTTCGGATTAAGCGGTGGCGGGTTAAATGCTATCGCTCCCCTGATTACGATGTTCTTCTTGATCGCTTATGCCATGTTGAATGGCGTTGTGCTGCTTGAGAAAAAATTGCAACTGGTCAGTTTTCGTCCATTATTCAGTATCCCCTTCATTGTTCCCCTTACAGGTTTTTTGGGCTGTATTTTTGTGATGTTTCTCATTAATCCAACCTTCAGTTTGATTGCTCTTTCTGTGGTGTTTGGCATCTATACTTTTCTCTCACGCCGTCAGCTTGCTGCCCCGTGGAGCGATGTGCGCAGCGGTCTCTTTGTCACTGTAGCAGAGTGGGCTGCCAAGCGCACCATCGCCCTCCCGACAGATCAGGAGCGCGCCTGGAAACCAAGTCTTTTAATGCCTCTTACGGACAGCAACACCCTGCTTGGGAGCTATCGCTTTCTGAAAGCCCTCACTGCGCCGCGTGGCTCTGTCCGCGTGGTGGGCATTTCTCCGGAGAAAAACCCGCCTATTAAGGATGAACTGACCGCTCTAATTCAGGCTTTTGCAAATGACGGGATTTTCGCACATAGCGCCGTTTTACGCGCAGAAAATCTCAAGCAGGGTGCACAGGTCAGCATGGATCTCTTTCGCAGTACCTTTTTCCGCCCTAATATCCTATTTCTTGTTTTACGCGAAGAGATTGTTGAAAAAGATATTCAATCCATCTACAAAAACGCTATGGAAAATGATATGGGGATGGTTTTACTCGCTTCCCACTCATTAGCAGGCTTGGGCAGGGAGCAAACAATCAATATTTGGCTGCGTGGACAAGGTCCCAAATGGGAAATTGGCTTGCGTTTACACAACCTCGATCTTTCCCTACTGCTAGCATACCAGATTGCCCAGAATTGGCAGGGAAATATCCAATTAACAACCGTCGTCAGTGACGAAAACGAAAAAGTTGCAGCTGAAAATTATCTTAAGCAATTAATCAAACTGGGACGTATGCCGCGCAATACACAAGGGAACGTTTATGTAGGAGAATTGGATGATTTCCTCAAGAAAAACGCACATGCCGATTTACAGATATTTGGGCTGGCAGATCGTGTTAGCCTTGAATTTATCCACAAAGCAGTGGAGGAAACACAGTCCACCTGTATTTTTGTGCATGACTCGGGACACGAGAGCGCTTTGGTATAGTTTCGAGTATTCTGTCTGATGTATATGATGCTAATGTGCGCCAAAAGGAATTCTTCTGGCGCACATTAGTTTTTTGCCTGTATCTCTGCTCGTTCGCTTCACAACATCTCCATCCTGAATATTTTCAATTCCCTGTCCGCTCATGGTAAACTCACAATTGCCCCTGAAATATTGCACCTGCAATATAATCGCAAGCGACACCATCAATTTTGGGGCAAAAATCGCTAAAAACCATCTAAAATCTACAGAAACCTACCATGAAAATACTTAAATCTACCGCCATCGCATTTTCTAACATTGCTTTGGCTAAATAATCACAAGGGACAACAATATATGGTGAGAGCGAGGCTAGTTATGTCTGTATATGGGGGACAATAAGAAAGGGCGACGAAATCAGTTTAGATACGTCGCCCTTTTGCAATCTACAGGCTATACTGATTTAGGGAAAATATAAGCTGTGTTTTATCCAAGCACCTGCATCCGAAAACGATTGCGTCAGAGAAGGTTGGCGCTACTTTTGCATATCAGGCTACTTGGCTAAGCGGAAGTTCTGCATTTTTCTAGTTATAAGCAAGCCGAGTCGCTTCGTCAGCCATGGTAGCGTTGAGTAACGGCTGCCAGGCTTCATCCTCCCATGTGCCTAATTCGGTGTGCATATCAAGATATTTCTGCGGAATCGGATGCGTCCCGACCACCACTTTCACATCGTATCGTTTTTCCAAGAAATCCTTAAAAGTGTGGATATAGGGGCAGGGTGGATAACCAACAATCAGCCCCGTTGCCAGATGAATGACCTCGGCGCCATTTTTGACCATTTCTTCGCCGGCATACTCGATATTTCCGCCCGGACAACCGTCACAGGTGGTGTACCCGACCAACTCAATTTCCTCGTCTGCGTAAATATCAAAAGCCCCTTCTCGGTTTTTCATTGCGCGAAAACATTTTCCGCCCGCACAACGCCGATAACGATCACAGATGATAACACCTATTTTTGTGCTCATTTTTCTCCTTTAGATTTCAAGCATAGCTCCTGCCGGGAAAGCCTTTACTCGCTCACCAAATCGATTCGCTAAAAAGGCATGCGATTCTTTCCCCGTACAATGATTGAGATAAAGCTCCGCGTCGGGATATCGCGTCTCAAGCGTTTTTGCGACATGCTTTAATGCCGCTTCGCGCGCGGACCTGAGGTGGGTTCCGCCTAAAATGCTGATGATCGGTCCCGAAAAATGCTGTTGCACATAGAGCAATGTATTCAACAGTCCCGCGTGACAACATCCGCAAATAACGACCAAACCCACCGATGTTTGGAGCACCAGAGAAAGGTCATCGCGGTAAGGATCGGGTTGCCACTTTCCATCTACGCGAATGAAATGATGTGCGCTACGCCCCTCTGCCTCGGGGCGCGGAAAGATTTCTCCCGTTGTCCATAAATTGGGGAGAATCTCTTGGGGTGCGTCGCTGAGGTGCAATTCTGCGCGACTGGAGAGTTCTTCTTCTGTTATGGCAATCCCAATCGAGCGATATTCGCCCTCGCGAAAAGAATAACGCGGCTGAAAAAGGTCACTGTGGGCGTAGATTTTAAGATGCTCATTTTGCGTGAGAGCAACTTCCAAGCCTCCGGTATGGTCGTAGTGAGCATGACTTAATGCCAGAGCTGTGGCATCCTGTATTTTTAGGTTGAGCAAGCCTAAATTACGTGCGAAGACGGCGGAGGTCTGTCCCGTGTCAAATATAATCTTACCATCTTCGGTCTCAATCCAAAAAGAGAGCCCATGTTCATGCTGAAGCCCTGTTTTTTCTGCGGCATTATTATCTACAACGCAGGTAATTTTAGTCATTATCTTTCTCTCTGGTTTAATGCCGCTTTCACTCGTGCCGGCGTGTATGGAACTTCGCGCATCCACACGCCGGTTGCATTATGGATTGCGCTTGCCATTGCAGGGGCAACGCCATCAATAGAGATTTCAGAGACAGATTTAGCGCCAAAGGGTCCGCTTGGCTCATCTGTCTGGATAAAAATCACGTCCGTTGCAGGCATTTTTGCCGCCCGAGGAATGCGATATTTGCCCAAACTCGCGTTGAGGGGCTGTCCATCTTCGTCAAAGAGCATTTCTTCGCTCAAGGCAAAGCCAAGGGCTTGTGACATACCGCCTTCTACTTGTCCGGAAGCGGTGATGGGGTTAATAACACGTCCGCAATCAACCACCATCAATAGGCGTTCGGTATCAATCTTCCCTGTTTGGGTATCCAGAACGATTTCAGCGAATTGGACGGCAGTCGGCGGTGGGCTGAGCGGACTGGTGTGGGAGGCAGTTGCCATAATTTGATGCTGCTTTAATTGATGCAAACTGCTCAAGCCGACTTCCTCCAACGTGACCGAGCGGCTATCCGGAGCGATGACTTGTCGATTTTCGAGTTTCAAGGTGTTGGGGTCTGAGAGTTCCAACATAAGAGCGGCATGTTCCAAAATTTGCTCTTTGACCTTCAAGGCAGCTTTGCGGACAGCGCCGCCGCTGATATAGGTGGTACTGCTGGCATACGCACCGACATCAAAGGGCGTGAAATCGGTATCCGAGGAATAGACAATAATGTCTTCGAGCGGAACGCCCAAAACCTCCGCCGCCATTTGTCCGAGAATGGTGTCTGAGCCGGTTCCCAAATCAGTTGCACCGATCAGCAAGTTAAAAGAACCGTCATCGTTCATTTTCAGGGTTGCCGCCGCCATATCTAAATCGGCGATTCCGCTGCCGTGCATGACGACTGCCATGCCAATCCCATGTCGATAGCGTCCGCTTTGCTGGCGATATTTCTCGCGTTTGGCGTAGAAATCGGTCGCTTCTAAACCGATATTGACCGCTTCTTCCATTGCGCTGGTTT
>JANTFU010000142.1 GCA_024763295.1 Anaerolineales bacterium | reverse complement strand
TCTAAAAATTCTTCATAGTCACGAATATTCCCCACATCATCAGGGTTTTCCGAATAGACCACATCCAACTCATCTTTCTCGCGACGCTTTTTCTGCGTTTGCGCTCCGCGCGCGTGCAACATATCCCAGTAGGGCGGGGACGTAATCAGATAATCGATTTGTGGGATGTCGTAAGATACCGCGTCCGCCGCATCGCCAGTGATGATGACCGCGTTCGCGCTTGCATCACCGCCTGTTTCCGTTATCTGGGCTTTTTCCTCGGCGAGAATTTTCTTCGCGATTTCCGCGTACTTTGGGTTCAGTTCGATGCCATACGAATGCCGTCCACTGCGTAGGGCTGCCACTAGCGTGGAGCCGGTACCAGCCATCGGGTCTAGTACCGTCTCGCCTGCCTTCGTGAAAAATTCAATGAACTCCTGCACCATCGTTTCCGGGTACTTGGCAGGGTGCGTCAATACATCTTTTTTGCGGCGCGGCGGGTTGTGAATAAACCAAGATTTCTGGAATTTGAGCCAGGTTTTATTGTCGAGGTCGTTCATGCGATTTTTGTATGCCATAGATATTGTCCCGTTTTTGTTGTGGATGTCTAAAGTTTATCTAGTCACATGACATTTTATGTTTGGAGGTGGTTGAGTAGGTGAGCGGAGCGAAAAGCGTATCGAAACCACATATTTCGGCGATTTTTGCTAACTTGTTGGTTTCGATACGGCGAAAAGCATCGCCTACACTTCGACAAGTTCAGTCGCCACTCAACCAACGAACGCTTCTATGAAAAAATGTCATGGGGTTAGAAGTTTATCATCTTCTTAAATAAAAAGATGTGCATTGCATCTCGAAGATGCGGTGCACATCCATTCATCAACATTGTCGTTTTAGTGGCGTTTTTTCTTCTTCTTATCATCATCCTTCAAGATGGATGCAACAATCGTGCTGACAATGCTGACCACAATCCCGCCGAGGAAGGCATTCCAGAAAACGGGATTAGCGATGTGCAAGCCGACGCCAAAGCCGTTGCCAATGGTGTTGCTGAGCCAAAAGAGGAAGGTATTGAGCACCAGCGAAAAGAGACCGAGTGTGAGTACAATGATCGGGAAGGTGAAGACCTTCATAATTGGGCGCAGAATGCCATTGACCAAGCCAAAGATGAAAGCTAACCAAAGGATGGACGAGAGCTTTGTTCCCAGTTCGATCCCGGGGAGCAGGTAAACAGCGGCGGCGATGCCAACCGCGTCGGCAAGCCAGTGGGCGATAAATTTAGGCATTTTTCTTCTCCTTATTTCTCAAAAATATGCCGCCGAGTATGGCGGCTGAAACTGTTATTAAACCAACTGAATGTTGCGCTACAACACTGTATTATACGCATGGAGGGCGAGTTGGTTGTATCCCGCCGAGTTGGGCATTCGCTTTGGCAAACGTGACCCAGCCAAAATCCGCGCGCGCAGCGTCTGTTTTCCTACGAAAAGATTCCGGAGAGAGTCTCGAATTTATGTCCGTGACGTTCATCATCCTTGTAAAAAATCAGGTAGTTGGAAATCTGATATTTGACGAATTTTTGCTCGTAGGGTTTGTTGATGGCGAGGTCGTAGAAGGTGTGCCAAGTGCCGGAGTTGAAGTAGAGGCGATCTTCAAGTTGACGGCTGTTTTCTTCGGTATCGAGCGGTTTGAGTTCGTAGTGGTGCGTGTGTCCGTAGATGATGTAGTTGGCTTTTTTCTCGGTAAAGGCTTTTTCTTGCAGGGCGTAGCGGGCGTAGGAAATATCGCCGCCCCACACTTTTTCTTGCACCCAAAGGGCGAGGTCGTTGATGGTCTGAAAGGATGCCAGCTTGGAGATATTGAGGGCAACTTCGAGTTTGTCTACGCTGTCGAATTCGAATGTTTTATCGAAGTCGCGTACTACATCGAGCGCGAGGAATTCTTTGCCCATTTGCTCCCAGATTTTTTTGATCTCGTTTTGGGTTTCATTCGGCAGGTTGTTATGTTTGATTTGACTGCTCACCCAGAGCGTGGTGGCGAGCGCCGGGCGCACATGGCTCAATTCGCGAAAGTTGGCAATTACGTTTTCGGGCAGTTCGGGCAGTTGACGGGCAACTTCAACGGGGAAGCGGTTGAGCATTTCGACGGTGAAGACATCGCCCAAACCGGAGTGGATGCGCGTCTTTTGCGCAGGGTCAAAGTTGAAGCTGTCGTAGCGGTCGCCATGAATGGCGTAAACGCGATATTGAGCGAGCATTGCAGCTAATTTTGGGTCGTCCTCCGGCTCGTAAGGGAAGGGCGCATTCGACTGCGCCAAGCCAAGCGCCTCTACGATTTCGGCACGGATGGCATCAAAAGCCGCGCCTTCGATGCCGTAGTACCAATCGTGGTTGCCGATCATATAAAAGAAATTTACCGGCACTTCAACCTGTGTTTTCCGTGCGCGCCAATGACGCTGTGTGCTCAACTCGCGCGGAATTTCAACCTTGATATTGCGCAGGCTTTCCAGTGATTCAGCGTTCTTTTTCAAGATCGCCTGTGTAATCTGATGTAATTTTTCAGCATAGCGGGGGGCGTTGCGATCTGTCCACGGGCGAGTATATTCGGGCGTGTTGAGCGCGGTATCCAGCCAAAGCGTGGAGTGCAGCGGATCGAGAATATCGCCAAGCAGCAAAATGTTGATTTCGTCAATTGGACGGTATGTGCCATCTGCACGCCACGAGGCGCGCATTGCCATTTCATCCAGACGCTCCGCAAAAACATAAAACGCGTCCGCGCTAATCGGTTCGCCGCAGGTGCCGTCAGTTAGATGCAAATCACTGAGAATAATGAGCATAGGTTCTCCTTCGTACCTCCCTATTATACGCAAATCTTGTTAGCAACTCTTTAAATTCTTTCCCCAATTGGTTGGACGCACAGACATTAATAAGTCTGGATGTAGGCGTGTGTCGCACCAATTTCGATGAGAAAATGCCCAGAGATAAGTTTTCTGTCCTTTTACAAGCAGAATGTCCATCAAGTTAGGTGCGACGCACGCTACAGAGCCCCTTTTGAAATAGCTTCTGAGCATTTTACTAACCCCAAACACGAAACGCTCTCCTTTTTGCAGGATTCCGCACATCGAGTGGATGCCCAGTCTCAACGGGATGCGCCCAACTTCTGCGCCAAGTATGCTTCCCGCCACAAGTGAAAGTGCAACATCTCAACCGGCTCCTGCCTGCCAAAAGGATCATATTGCAAAATCCGCTCGGTAAAGGTAAAGCCGCAACGCTCCGCTAAACGGATGCTGCGCGTGTTGGTTGCTTTTGTCTCGATCTTTAATGCCTTTGTTGCGAAGTTTGTAAAAAGAATCTTCACCGCCGCATTCACCGCTTCACTGACCAAGCCCTTGCCTTGATGCTGCTCAACAATAAAATAGCCAATTTCAAAAATATCTTCTTCCCAACGCGGCTCGATCCACAATTGACCGATCATCTCGTCCGTTTCGCGCGCAACAATCTTCGGCACAAAGCGCTGTGCCGTTTGCCAGGCAACGATCATTTCATTCACATAGGTATCTGCATCAGCGATGGATTGCAGCGCTTCAACTTCGTACATTTCGGCGCGTAAAAAATCAGCATTCTCCTGCAAGAGACGATAAAAAGCTGCGCCATCGTCTTTTGCGTAGATAGCAACTTGTGTTCGTTCGGTTTCAATTTGTAGCGGAAAGCTGCCGGTAGCATCCATCAATAGTTGGCTTTGATTTCTGCATAACGGAAACAAGTGCAAAGGTGGTCGTTCACCATCCCGACCGCTTGCATAAAGGCGTAGCAGATGGTCGGACCTACAAAGCTGAATCCGCGCTTCTTGAGGGCTTTCGACATCGCTTCCGATTCGGGTGACGTTGCAACATAATCTGCGGGCGTTTTCAGGGCGTTGTCAATCGGGCTGCCGTCAACAAAGGACCACAAAAAATCGCTGAAGGAAATGCCTTCTTCACGCATCCGCAAATAGGCTTGCGCGTTTTTGATTGCGGCGTTGATTTTTAGGCGGTTGCGCACAATGCCGGGATTTTGCAGCAATTTAGCGACCTTGGCATCGTCGTAGCGCGCAATTTTTTCGGCGTCAAAATTGTCGAAGGCTGCCCAATAATTTTCGCGTTTGCGGAGAATGGTAATCCAACTCAAACCGGCTTGGGCGCCATCGAGAATCAGTTTGGCGAAGAGTTGTTGGTCATCGTAAACGGGCACGCCCCATTCTTCATCGTGATAGCGCGTGTAGAGCGGGTCGGTGCCATGCCAAGGGCAGCGGGTTAATTCATCGGACATTTTTCTTCCTTGTAATCACGAATACAACCCTGCTATTTTCATCACGCAAAGACGCGAAGGCGCAAAGTTTTTAAGTATTTCTTGGCGACTTGGCGTCCTTGCGTGCGTCCTATATTTTGGCGCATCCGTGCTGGAAACTATTGTTTTTACTTCGGAAAATCAAGCAAAAGATTTTCCGCGAGCAAACGCGCATTCACATTGCGCTGCAACTGCCCGATCGCATTTTCGGCGGCGACGAGTTGTTTCTTTGCCGCTGAGAGATCGAGTTTTATCGCCAGCATTTCAATCAGTTCACGCTGGTCGATATTGGTGATGGAATCTTTTTTGCCTGCACATTGCAACATCACATCGCGCCAAAGCGAGAGCCAGAGCATCAGTGTTTTGCGGAAGGTCTCTTTATCTTTGGCGAGGTCTTCGGCGTAGCGAAAACGCGCTACGCGCGATGCAGGCAAAAAGTTGGCGAACTCCGTCAACTTTTCGCGCCGAAATTCGAGCGCAGATTCATCTTCGAGTAAATTCAGCGCGTAGCCCGGACGCCCGCCGGAGAGATGTGCTAACAAGGCGGCTTGTTCGGCATCTGCACCTTTGCTGCGTAAAAAATTATCCACGCGCGGCACGGGCAACGGGCGCAGACGTAAGACTTCGCAGCGCGAGACAATGGTTGGCAAAAGTTGCTCAACGTTGTCAGCCGTCAGTATTAATATTACTTTTGATGGGGCTTCTTCGAGAGTTTTCAGCAGCGCGTTCGCGGCGCTGGCATTTGCTTCTTCAAAACGCAGCAAAAGCACAATCCGATAGGGGGCTTGGTAGGGCGCGAGCAAAACGCTCTTGCGTAACTCACGAATTTGCTCTACCTTCAACATCCCGCCAACGCTTTCGGACTGGATGAGGGTCAGGTCGGGGTGTTGCATCTTGCCAAATTGACGGCAATTTCTGCATTCGCCGCAAAATTCTCCGGGCGCAGGGGGCGCCGAACAAGTGAGGGAACGCGCAAAAGCCAGAGCCAACGACCGTTTTCCCAACCCGGGCGAGCCGGTGATTAGGTAGGCGTGGCGCATGGTGTGCTTGGCAACATGCTGCTTGAGCATGTCCACCGCCCATTCATGTCCGAGTAAGTTCCAGTTTTCAGTCATCAGTATTCAGTAGGGGCGGGGTTTCCCCGCCCAGATCAGCGTTTCTTTTTGAGACCTTCACGCATTCGCAGATACGAATCAAAGCGTTCTTGGTGCAGTTCACCGCTTTCGAGTGCGGTCAAAACGGCACAGCCCGGCTCGTGGGTGTGTGTGCAGTCACTGAAGCGGCACTGCGCCACAAGCGGTGCAATATCGGGGAAATACCCGTCCAATTCTTCGGGTTCAGTATCCCAAAGCGCCAGCGATTTCCAGCCCGGCGTATCGGCGACGTAGCCACCATCCTTGAGCGGATAAAGCTCACGATGCGTGGTCGTGTGCGTGCCGCGATTGAGCGCATTACTAATCTCGCTAACCGCGATGCCTAGTCCGGGTTGGATGGCATTCAGCAAGCTGGATTTTCCGACGCCGGATGGACCGGCAAAAGCAGACAGTTTGCCTTTTAGGATGTTGTGTAGCGCGTCGATGCCAATCTGTTGCGCGGCGGACGTGTAAAGCACCGGGTAGCCGATTTTGGCATAATGCCCGAAGAGTGATTCTGCTTCCGTTAATCCGAGCAAGTCAACCTTGTTGGCGACGATAATGGGCGGGATGCCCTGTTGTTCGGCAATGACCAAAAAACGGTCGAGCATCCGCAAGCGCGGACGTGGTTTGGCGCAAGCAAAAACGAAAACCGCCTGATCAGGATTTGCCAGCAAAACCTGACGATATACGCCGCGCGGACGCGGATCCATGCGTACGATGGCGCGCTCACGCGGGAGAATTTCTTCGATCATGCCCGTCCCTTCGGGCAAAAGCGAGATTTTGACACGGTCGCCAATGGCAATGATGTCGCCTGTTGGGGCGCGATTTTTTAATTTACCGCGCAATTCGCAGGTGATGATTT
>JANTFU010000141.1 GCA_024763295.1 Anaerolineales bacterium | reverse complement strand
GATGGTAAATTTTGAATGATCTTATCCGCTCTAGCCTCTGGCTTTAGCCGCTGCCCTCGGGGGGCGCTTTGTGAGAGAAGCTTGTGCCGAGAACGGCGTAGGGAGCTATTTGCTACAAATTTATTGCCTGTCAATTTTGACCACTACCAAATTTAAAAACATTATATAATAAAAAACTGCTAATTGCGGCAAAAATTCTCTGTATATGATGAAAAAGAATTTCACTTGGATTTCCCTTTTACTGCTTCTCTTTGCTTTGGTCTTTGTCCAAGCAATGAGCTTTGTTTATGTTGATGGCGATGATGCTACATCAATAGCGTATCATGTTGTGGGTAGAAACCCTGAACTTCAAGCGCCCTATAGTCCTTATCAGGGAATGGCAGACCTTGCGTTGAGCGTGCTCCCGGCAAAGGAAACATTGTTGCGGCATTTTGCATTGCTTACCACCAACGCGGCGATGATTACTTTTACGGTTTTGTTGTTTATCCTTATTTTTAATTGGGTGCGCTTGCCATTGCAAATGCCTAAGTGGTTGATTGTGCTTGCTTTTTTTCTGGCAGTGCCGGAACTCAGTTATCTGGGGCTGATTTACTCGCCCACGTTAATAGCGATGAGTTTTATTCTTGGTGCTCATCTTGCCGTGCGTAAAAGTTATCGAGAACATTGGCTTCTTGATCGTTGGCGTGTATCCTCCATTAGCTTTTATCTTTTGTCGATTTTACTTTTTGGCATTGGTGTTTCCTTTCGCTGGAATGTGTTGCTTTATGGAGCGGTTATCTTTGTCGATCTTGTGCTTTTGATTAAGAAATATCGCTCAATCACGTTGCGAGATTTTCTTCCAAATACTGTCTGGCTGTGGGCTACACTTGCGGTACTTTCTGCTTTTGGAATGGTTGCTCTCAGTGGCTATGGCATAGCGCATTTTGTAGAGCAACTTTCAACAGTGCGGTATGTCTTTAATCAGGCAGGCACGCTTACGCCAAACACTCCGACGTCATTGGTGGATGGACTACTGCGTATGGCACTAACCTTGACGCCGGAGTTTACGCCTGCTTTTATTGTATTTGTTGCTCTAGGCTTGTTAATTGTGTTGAAACGAAAGAATCCACTTTGGCTGGTTGTTGCCGTTGGTGTTCTGAGTGTCTTCCCTTGGCTTCGTTCTGGCAACCCAAAATTTATTATCACGTCTTTCCCCGTTTTGGCGTTGCTTTTTGTTATCGGCTTTCGTGAGACATGGCAGCGGCTTTCGCGGCGAAAATTGCAGTGGATAGGTATGCTACCTGTTTTTGTGCTTTTGCTTCTGCCGTGGGTTGTGGGTGTGCGAATCGCTTTCCCTAAGATTGCTTGGGGTCCGGGATTTTCACTCAGGCAATATGACTATCAAGATGTAGATTCTGCATCTGTGGATGTGGTATTGGGGGCAGGGATGGCTTTCCCTTCCCCCGAGGGTCCGCGCCCGCTTTGGGGTCACGCTTATGTCCTTTTTGGGGGAGGTTGGCGCGACATGGTTACGCAAAATGCACTTGAACGCGAAGCCGCAATAGAGACTGCTTTGAGCGAGCAGATTCCTATCGTGGTCACAAGCTGGTCACCTGATTTCTACTTGAATATCTTGTATGCAAATGGCTATCAGACCGATGGTAAGACTTGGCGTAGCGCAAATGGAGAGCTATTTTCTTCCCGCCGTTTCTACGATAGCAATGGAAACCAAGTAGATATTCTTTTCACAGAGTTAGAAGCTGAGTCGCTGGATATATTATGGTCTGGTTTAGAAAAAATTGCTACGCAAAGGGATTCGGTTATTTTGGTTGGTTATCCTAATACGATGCGTGCTTTTTATCTTAAAGCCCCGAATGCGATGCGTGCTCTCGGCGCGGAAATAGCTCAAATTGATTTGGCAGTATTGTTTCCTGAGACGGTTCGTTTGGGCGTGGAAACGGAATTAGACGATTTAGAAGCAGATGTTGAGATAACGGAAGCAACCCCAATTGCAGGTGCGTTGACGACAATTTCCCCGCTACAGGTTGATAAGTATTTGGCTAATCCGGGCATTGGTTGGCAATATGATGTAAATCCTGAGTCGGCGGTTTTGCCGGAGACAGTGGTTTATGGTGAGCGCTTAAAGATTGGCTGGTCAACCTTGAATCCCGCGGAAGGAATCTATGATTGGACTGCTTTGGACAACTTGCTGAGCAGCGCCGTTGCTGCTGAAAAGCAATTTTCGTTTCGTGTTTTTACGATGCGGGGTCAGGGATACGGCGCTCACACCCTGCCTGACTGGGTCATAGAAAAAGGGGCATATATTCTGGCTGATGGCAGCCCGGATTATTCCAGTTGTGTTTATCAAGAAAATTGGGGAACTTTTGTAGAGGCTCTGATAGCACGTTATGATAATAGACCTGAAATTGCCTTTGTCGATATTTCCGGCTACGGGGATTTTAACGAGTGGTCTTGGCAGGATCAGACCCGCTGGGACCCGGTTTGGGAGCATGATTACGCTCAAGGCACAGCGACAGCGGCTTCCTTCACAGATATTGATTCTCAGGCTCGTCGGCGTCTCGTAGATATGTTCATTGGCGGCAGTTTTCCTAACCATCGTTGCCGTAATGCTCAGGGGAGAATTGAGACGGTCAGTTATGCGTATGAGGGTTTTCAAAATACGCAATTGGTGATGCCTTTTGCCGGGATTAACCAATCTACGCAATATGTCTTTATGCGTGATCCGAGTGTTGGCTTTCGACATGATTGTTTAGGACGCCCCAACACTGCATCAATCCCAAATACTTTTAGAAGCGAACTGGCTCAAATTTGGCGCCAGGCGCCCGTTGTGTATGAACTCTGTCCGCCAGATCAAGTAAATTGGGAAAGTGCTCGTTCTCTTTTGGCACAAACGCACGGCAGTATCGTTCACAATAATGGAACCCTTTTCAGTGCCGATGAGTTGGAAAGATTGCTGCTGCCGGTTGGATATCGCTATACTTTAGCAGAGGCGCGAATTCAGAGCCTTGCTCATTCAGGCGAGACTTTGCAGGTTGAGATGGATTGGCAGAATGTCGGCTTGGCACCCAGTTACCCGGCAATGGGACAAGATTTCGAGTTGGTGCTTTCCCTTGAAGATGAAAGCGGACGTGCTATTGAGGCTTATCCCGTCGATATGGTGATTGCCGAGTGGATGCCTGCTGCTACGCCCGACGCGCTCGCGCCGACGTACTCTTTTCAAGTACAAGTGCCAATTTCATCGTCTATGCGATCGGGCATATATTTGTTGAAGGTTGAGATTATCGAAAAAAGAACAGGCAAGCCGATTCAGCTTGCCTTTGACGGAAATGACGGGACGGGAAAATATTTTATAACGCAAATCCATATTGTTGAGTAGACTTCTTGCATCGGCGCCGAAAATTTAACAGGACGTCTCGCGCTTGTTTTTTAACCAATCAACCCCCCACAGCGCTGCCGCCAGCAGAACGAACATCGCTAACTGCGCCGCGCGGATGCCGCCGAAGATGAGCGTGCTATCCCCGCGAAAGGCTTCAAGGAAGAGCCGGTAGCCCGCTGTGATGGCGACGAAAATGGCAAAATTTAAGCCCGGGGACTTGGCATCCGTTTTGGCGGGGTAGAGCAAATTTAGGGTCACGAGCGCTGCGAAAACTTCGTAAACTTGGGTGGGGTGTCGTTTTGCGCCCCAAAGTTCGATGCCCCAAGGCAGGTTGGTTTCCGCTCCAAAAGCGTTGCCGGAGGCAAAGTTCATCAGCCCGTAACCGATGGCGAGCATTCCAAAGAAGGGGACAAGTACGTCAAGTGTAGGGAGCAGCGGCAGAGATTTACGCTGTCCGTAAACGGCTGCACCGATGAGCGCAGCGACGAGTGCGCCTGCCATATCGAAGAGACCGGGATTGAGCGAGACGACGCTGCCGAGATTGCCCGCAAAGGCTGCCGGATTTTGGGCAACATAAGCAATGCGTCCGCCAAGCACGCCCGCTATCAGCGCAACCATGATGAGGCTAGAGGTGTGGTCGGCAGAGAGTTTGTAACGCGGGGCGTTTTTTTCGGCAAGCGTAATGCCGATCCAGAGCGAAATGAGCAGAAAAAGTCCTGGCGCTTGCAGCGATAAGGGACCGAGTTGGATGATGGGGAGCATGATTTTTCCTTGAAAAATAAAACAGTTCCTGAGCGGAGCATCGAACAAAGAGAGATGCGTAGTCGAAGGACGGTTTTGCCTGTAAACTCGCTCTTCGGCTACGGGCTTCACATTCGTTCACTCTCCGCGCAGAGACTTTTGCTATTTGTTTATCAGTTCTTCAATTCTGGCGCGAATAAGCGCTTCCGCCATCGGACCGCCAATGACAACTTCGCTGATGACGCCGTCTTTCCCGACGAAGAAAGATGTGGGCAGCGACTGGACTTGATAAGCGCGGCTCACCTTGCTGTCGGTATCGAGCAATATCGGGAAGCTGAGTCCGTTATCGGCGCGGAAGCTGTCAATTGCCGGCACGCTATCTTGCTGGATAGCATTGACAGCCAGCAGCACAAAGCCTTGATCGGCGTAATCGAGATAGGCTTGCTCAAAGGCAGGCATCTCTGCTTTGCAGGGCGGGCACCAAGTTGCCCAAAAATTGACCAATACGACCTGCCCGCGCAAATCGGAAAGGGTGATACTTTCGCCTGCGGTGGTTTCGAGCGTGAAATCGGGTGCTAAAAAGCCCGCTTGCGGTGCCGGAATTAACCCTGCCGTACTCGTACCATCACGGTCGACGCTGACGAAAATCCATGCCGCCGCCAGTACGAGAATCCCGATGAAATAAATCCGTCTACGGTTTAGTTGCATAAGACTCCATTTTTGTATACACTGAGAATGTTATTTGAATGTGTTGTGTGGTTCGTTTTACACAACACGCAATCCAAGGACAATCTTACTATGCTTTTCAATCAACGCGCCTATATTGGCATTGACCTAACGGGAAAAAAAGCCTTCACCTATGCCGCATTGGATAAAGATTTAGGATTGCTGGCGCTTTCTGCCGGCGAGATGGACGAGTTGCTCGCCTTCATTAGTGGGCAAACCTCGGCTGTGGTTGCCATCAATGCGCCAGCGCGACCGAATCAGGGAAAGGTGCGAGCGCTGCTCGAACAGGGTAGCCTGGAGAGCGGCAAACCGGCGCCACGCCGTACCGAAATGCGGATGGCGGAATACGAACTGCGTCAGCGCGGCATCAAGGTTGCTGCTACCGCATCCAGCCCTGAGTATTGCCCGTCATGGATGCGTTCCGGCTTCATCCTTTACGAGAAGCTGATCGGCTTGGGCTTTGTGTCGTACCCTGCTGAAGATGCCACGCATCAGCTTTTGGAGACGCATCCGCAAGCGGCATTCATCGCCCTGACAGAAGGCAGCCTGCTCTCGGCATCCACGTTGGAAGGGCGCTTGCAGCGTCAGTCCATTCTCTACGGGGAAGGCTTGGATATCCGCGATGGGATGGATTTCTTTGAAGAAATCACCCGTCATCGTCTGCGGCAGGGAGTTTTGCCCTTTGATTATGTTTACGACTCATTTCAGTTGGATGCGCTTCTCGCCGCGTTCACAGCTTGGTTGGCGGCGACCAAGCCTAAAGAGATGAGCGTACTCGGTGATGAAGATGAGGGCAAGCTCTATTTACCGGTTGCCAAGCTGAAGTCCAAATATTAATCCAGAAACCGGACTGTTTTCGTTAGAAAATGCTAAGAGCAGCGTGCTGTAGGGCGTTTGATTTGGACTGGGTGTGAGATAATCATGAAAAAATTAGATATAGGAGTAATTGATGTTAAATGTTGGCGATAAAGCCCCCGATTTTACGTTACCCGATGAGAACGGGAAAATGGTGTCATTGAGCGACTATGCAGGCAAGTGGTTGGTGGTTTATTTTTACCCAAAGGATGATACGCCCGGTTGTACAAAAGAAGCCTGCGATTTTACCGAGAACGTGAACGATTTCAGTGATTTGAACGCAAAAGTGATTGGCATTAGCCGTGACGATGCAGAGAAGCATCAGAAATTCATTCTGAAATATGATCTGAATTTAACCTTGCTCTCTGACCCCGATAAATCGGTGCATGAAGCCTATGGTGCGTGGGGCTTGAAAAAGAATTACGGCAAAGAGATTATGGGCGTAATCCGCTCAACTTTTATCATCAATCCCGATGGTGAGATTGCGGCACTATGGCGCAAGGTGAGTGTGCGTGTGAAGCGTAAGAGCGGTGTCTTCAAACATGCCGATAAAGTGCGCGATACGCTTGCCGAGTTGCAAGCCTAATCTGCAAGAAATTTGATGCAAGGGCGGG
>JANTFU010000140.1 GCA_024763295.1 Anaerolineales bacterium | reverse complement strand
TAGCCTTTCGCCTGAAAAGCGGATACGCACGCGCGGATCGAATCAAAGGATGCCAGATCAAGCGGAATGGATTCTATCTTGGCGTTTGGCGTGACCTCGTGGATGCGCTCAATCGCCTTTTTGCTGGCTTCCTGATTACGGGATGCCAAAATGACGGTATACCCTTTTGCCGCTAATTTCTGAACTGTGGCGAAGCCGATTCCGCTGTTCCCGCCGGTGATCATTGCGACAAGTTCTTGATTTTTTTGCATAAAGTTTCCTTGAGTTTTGAGATGGTAGTTTTTAGATGGTGTTAAAAACCGCCCTGTCCCTACAGGAATTCCACGAGCTGAGCCGGTGACTTCAGCCTCGCTCACTCACTCGCAGCCGTGCCGGCAGGATATTTGAACGAGGAGATCTGAAAGACGAAGTGCATTTTGGGTTTTCTGTAAAATGGGTGAGTGTGCTATGGGTTACTTTTCGAGAAAATCTCGTGCAGAAAAGATTTCAATGCCCCGAAACGGGTGCAGGACAAGCAAATCTTTATCTCCACTGACAATACAAGTGGCATTGCCATTAACCGCTAGTTCAAGAAATTTATCGTCTTTGGGATCTCGGCATTCTTGGATGCCTTCTGTGATGTCAATCATGGTTGTATTTTGCAGAAATGCAGACAAAAACTCGATGCGTTCGTCTTCGTTGATGTATTTCTTGAATTTTTCTCTCCCCAAAACATCGTTCAATTCATAAAGTACATCCAGCGAGAGCAAGATTTGACCTGTTTCAAGCGCTTTATCAAAAGCCTGTCTGGGAATTGAATTTCTGAACAATAAAGCGCTGACAAGCGTATTTGTATCAAAAACGAAAGCGGGTTTACTCATCGTTGAGCAGGTCTTCCAAAATCTCTGGGGTCAAACCACGTTCTTCTGCTTTTGCGCTGATGGTGTCCATCAACCCTTGCAGGGACTGGTTTGGTTTCCCAAACTCCCGCAGCCAGAGACTTAAAAGCGCCTGCATTTTCTGCTTGTCTTTTTTCGATGCTTGCTCGTAGATGCGGGCGGCTTCGCTATCCAGTTGGATATTGATTGTGGCTGTATCTAACATTTTCTTTCTCCGTTTTTCGAGTAGCGGCTATCCTGCAATTGGTAGCGGCACACCTTCATTCACCACGTTTTGATAAAAGCGATAGCCATCTGTGCCAATTTCCCGCCAACGATTTTCCTGCATAACATGCGAGTCGATTAATACGTCATATTCCAAGCCAATATCCGCCGCAATATGACTGATTTGATGCTTGAGACGCCAATCGCTTTCTTCTGTGATGATGAGAATATCGATGTCAGAGTCTTCTTGTCCTTCTTGGCGGGCTTGAGAGCCAAAAAGATAGATGTCGATGATTTTTGTTTTGCAAGATTTTAGAAGTCGATTAACAAAGGCGTTGATGGCTTGCTCTTCTTTACTCATTTTTGCCTTCCTCTTGTAAATAAGCTGCGACTCTATCGACGAAACGCTTGGCTTCATCTAAATCAAATGTTGCTTGCGCACTTTCCAGTTCCTCGACGATGACGTAATCGCTGATGTTGCGGTCGTCGAGTAGTTGACCGAAAATTCTGCCATATTCGGTTTCTATCTCGCCTGTTTTGATAAAGTGTTGCCGAAAAGCAGCGATAACGCCACTGTGCTTCGAGCGTGTCAGACCTTTCGTTGAAAGCAAAGCATTTGCCGCATTGAAAACAGCATAATATGCCCGATTCACCGCAGTATAGTTGTAGCCTTCATCTAAATTGTATTTAGCGACTTCGAGCATTTCGTATGCTCGTTTCATGTATGCCTGAATTTCGGGTGTTGTTTTTTTCATTGGCTTTCTCCGTTTTTCGAGTACATGTAAATCTATTGTACCTGTTTTTGCGGAAAAGCTATCCCTGCCAAGACTGTCCACGAATGAGTACCGTCCACGAATTTTTCACGAATAAACGAATGGATGAGCGTCCATTCGTGCATTCGTTCCTTATTCGTGGATGGTCTATGCCCAATCACTTTTTAATCGCATTATCCCTGCCAAGCCGTTGAACGGGCTTCATATCTTTGCTTGGAAAAATGCGCCGATATTCAAGTCGTCTGCGCCCGAAGTTGAAGAGCAGGGCAACGGGAGCGCCCGTCGCTTTGAGATAGTTGATGACTTGTGCCAACTCGTCGTTGGTGAGTTGATGGCTGAAGGCTTTGAGTTCAACAACCACTTCCTGATTGGGAAAGAGATCAAGATAAAAGGTGGCAACACGCTCGCCTTCAAAATCGACAAAAACTTCGTACTGTCGAAAAGGTTCAATCCCCGCGTGATTAAGTTTGACTTCAAGAGCCTTTTCGTAGACTTCTTCCTTGAAGCCATACCCAATTTCATTGTGAACTTCCATCGCCAAACCGATGATTTTGTAGGTCAGGTCGTTCCCTGTGGCATCTGTGACGAGAGACATATTTCCTCCTCAAAACTTGTTTTATACGAACCGCCCACGAATATGTACCGTCCACGAATTTTACACGAATAACCGAAACCAAGCCGCCCATTCGTGCATTCGTTACCTCATTCGTGGACGGTCTTCAACACCAACCCTCCACGAATACATCACGAATAAACGAAACCAAGCTGTCCATTCGTGCATTCGTTACCTCATTCGTGGATGGTCTTCAACACCAATCGTCCACGAATACTGCACGAATAAACGAAACCAAGCCGCCCATTCGTGCATTCGTTACCTCATTCGTGGACGGTCTTCAACACCAACCGTCCACGAATTTTTCACGAATAAACGAAACCAAGCCGCACATTCGTGCATTCGTTGCCCTATTCGTGGACGGTGGACGGTGGACGGTCTATTACTTCAACTTCTCTTCCACCCACCCCACAACACTCTCCAACACCTCGTCCAACTTACTCGCATCGCGCCCGCCAGCCTGCGCCAGCGTGGGTCTGCCGCCTCCGCCGCCGCCCAAGGGCTTCGCCACAAATTTGACCAAATCGCCCGCCTTGATGCCCCGTTTCACGAGGTCATCGGTCACGGCGGCGATCACTTGCGGTTTCTCGTCCACCACGCACGCCAGCACGGCGACGGCGCTCTGCGGATTGCGTTCACGGAATTTGTCGGTCATCTCCCGCAAAGTGTCCATGTCGGCGTTAGCGAGTACAGCAGTCAGGACTGAGACTCCGCTCACAGACGATGCCCCGTCAAGGACACGGGCGAAGTCGGCGGACGCCAAATCCTTACGCAAAGTCTGAATGGTATGGCGCAACTCTTTAATTTCGGCGAGGGCATTGCCCATCCGCTCTTCCAATTTTTCGGGCGTGGTCGAGAGCAGCGCTGCCGCTCGGTTCATCACGCTGAAACGACGCTGGATCAGGTCATAAGCCGCCCGTCCCGTGACAGCTTCGATACGGCGGATGCCCGCTGCGGCGCTGCCTTCGCTGGTGATGATGAAGGTGCCCACCTGCCCGCTGCTTTCCACATGCGTGCCGCCGCAGAGTTCGTTTGAGAAAACCCCAAGTTCTGTCCTTGGGGCGCCCATCGTCAAATTGCGCACGGTTTCGCCGTATTTTTCGCCAAAAAGCGCCGTTGCGCCGCCATCAAGCGCATCTTGCAGCGCCTTGACTTCGGTGTGCATTTCGTGGTCTTCAAGCACACGCTCGTTCACATAACGCTCAATCGCTTCGATTTCTTCATGCGTCAGCGCTTCGGGGTGCGTAAAGTCGAAGCGCAGGCGGTCGGGCGCAACCAGCGAGCCCGCCTGACGAGCATGGTCGCCCAAAACTTCGTGCAAGGCGGCGTGCAACAGGTGCGTGGCGGTGTGATTGCGCATGATGTCCTTGCGGCGCAGTTGATCGACTTTTGCAGTAGCAACATCACCAACTTGGGGATTTCCGCTGGCGACCTCGCCCACATGCACGACCAAGCCCGGCGCAGGTTTGCGCATGGACACAACATCAACTTCCCAATTGCCAGCGGCGATGACGCCCGTGTCCCCAACTTGACCGCCGCTCTCAACATAGAACCCGGTTCCGGGCAGGATCACTTCGACCATGTCCCCGATATTTGCCCGTTTAACCGGCATCCCGTCCACGACGAGCGATAGGACTTCGCCCTCCGTTTCGAGCAGGGTATAGGGGTCGTATTTAACGCCGCTTTCGGACAGTTTGCCCTTGGCTTTGAGTTCTTCGACCAGTTTGGCATACATTTCGGCATCTTCGCCGCCCATAGCACCCATCGCCTTCCCGCCGCCCGATGCGATGCGATGCTCGTCCATGGCGTTTTTGAAGCCGGCTTCGTCCACATCGAGGGATTTTTCTTTGGCAATATCACGAGTGATCTCGAAGGGTAAACCGTAGGTGGCGTAAAGATCGAAGGCTTTTCTGCCGTCGAGCACTTTTTCGCCGCTCTTTGCCAGTTCCACCAACATTTCATCGAGATGGGCGGTGCCGCTCTCGACGGTTTTGGCGAAACGAATTTCTTCACGGGTCAGGCTGTCGGCGATGGTTTGGCGGTTTTTCTCCAATTCGGGATAAAACTCGCCATAGGAATCGACAATCGCATCGGCGACTTTAGCGAGGAAAGGTTCATGTAAATTCAATTTGCCGCCAAAACGAGCCGCGCGGCGAATGATCATGCGGCAAACATAATTACGTCCCACGTTGCCGGGGACAACGCCATCGGCAATCAAGAAAGCTGCTGTGCGGGCGTGGTCGGCAATCACACGATAGGGCGTGAAGTTTGCCAGCATCTCGTCTTCGCTATGCCCCGTCAACTTGCGGACGGCGTTTAACGCCCCTTCAAAAAGGTCAATTTTGTAATTCGAGTCGACGCCTTGCAAAATGGAAACAATCCGCTCAAAGCCCATCCCTGTGTCCACATGGGTAGCAGGCAAAGGTTCAAGCGTGTTTGCGTCCAAGCGGTTATATTGAATGAAGACGAGGTTCCACAACTCAATAAAACGATCCGTGTCGAGCGTTTCGGCGGTCACTTCGCCCTCTTTAGGACGCAGATCAATATGAATTTCGGAGCAAGGACCACAGGGACCCGTATCCGCCATTTCCCAGAAGTTGTCTTTGCGTCCAAGATAGAAAACCCGTTCAGGAGTCATGCCAGGCTGTTCTTTCCAGTATTTGGCGGCTTCTTCGTCCGATTCGATTTCGCCTTTTTCATCTTTGAAAACGGTGGCGTAAAGATTCTCTTTGGGCAAGCCCCAAACGTCCGTCAGCAATTGCCACGCCCATTCGATGGCTTCCTTTTTATAGTAATCGCCGAAAGACCAGTTGCCGAGCATCTCAAAAAAGGTGTGATGCGTGTCATCCCGCCCGACATCTTCTAGATCGTTGTGCTTGCCCGCCACGCGCATACACTTCTGCGAGTTGACGGCGCGCGTGTAGGGGCGCTTGTCGGTGCCGAGGAAAACATCTTTAAATTGCACCATACCGGCGTTGGTGAAGAGCAAGGTCGCATCTCCACCTGGGACGAGCGATGCCGAAGGGACGAAGGTGTGTCCCGCTTTTTTGACGAAAAAATCGATAAAATCTTGGCGAACTTGTGCGCCGCTGAAATTCTTCTGGGTCATTTTTACTCCATTTGCTAGATGTGCATTGCATCCTGCTTCTCCCCTAAATTCCATGCTTCTGGAATTTGGGGGAGATGTCCGCTGGACAGAGGGGCGATGCGTTGCACATCGGATTGATTAGCTAAAACCGCACTGCAACGCACTTTGCAAGTGCAATGCAGTGCTGACATTTTATGAAACCAAAATTATAAAGGATGAGCGTGTCTGCGGCAAACTTGAAACGAGAATATTTAAAACCATTTGCGCAATTCGTAAATTCGCGTCATTTGTGTTAAAAACGGTACAATAACGCCCATGTCTAAACTCATCACATTCGTCGGCGTCAGCGGCGTCGGCAAAACCACCCTCGCTAAAGCACTTGCTGCCACAGGCGATTTCGCCACCGGCTTCGAGCAACACGATACACGCCCCTTTCAGCATCTCTGCGACGCGGACAAACGCTACACTCTCCACAATCAGGTCGATTACTTCCTCTTGCGCGCCGAACAGGAACGTGCCCTGCGCGCCGATCCGCGTCCCGCGCTTTTGGATGGCGGCTTGGATGTGGATTTTCACGGCTTCGCGCGTCTTTTCCACAAACGCGGCTATCTCAGCGCAGACGAATACGCCCTTTGCGAACGGTTGTATGCCCAGCTTCGGCTTTCACTTCCTGAACCGGAGTTGGTCGTCTACCTAACCGCATCTGACGATGTCATCCGTCAACGCCTTGCAGGGCGCGATCGTGTCAACATCGCCACCGCTGATGATG
>JANTFU010000139.1 GCA_024763295.1 Anaerolineales bacterium | reverse complement strand
ACAGCGTTTTCTGAACTCATCAAAAACCGGTCGAAGCCTTTTCGTAACAAAAGCTTTTCTGCTTTCTCTCACCTCTTCGTTTAAGATTTTCTCACCATCACGCCCAATGACAATTTTTGCGCGATGCGGTCTTGTATGCGCTAAATCAAGCGCCATGGAAACACCCCCTGATTTCGTCACAATAATTGCAGAAAAAGCCAACTCAAAAAAAGCACGCAAATGCTTATCCTCTATTTTTTCTATTTGCAACATTAACGCAGCTAATTCCAATTGGGCTTTCTTATCAAACCAATAATCAATAAATTTATGCGTCTTCTTATCCCAGCGTGACGAAAAAGCATCTAGCGGAGATTCAGGGATTAGTCTTTGGGCATCATGGATAAGCTTATTCGAAAGGTCTCGAATGCTTTCTGGTGGCAGAGAATATGTTTTTGTTGAGAAGATTTTCAACGCCAAAGGATCAATATCAAAACCAATTCCCTGCCGTTCCAATGCTACAGCTTCGACCATTGTCGTACCAGAGCCAGACATCGGGTCAAAAACGATGTCCCCTTTATGCGTTAAGCCTTGGATAAATTTTCGAGGCAGTTGTGGCGGAAATTTAGCAGGAAAAGAGTGAAAACCATGAGACCGTCCGTTACTTTTTTCAGCATGAAAATCTAAATCATCAGAAAGTAAATCAATCATTTTCTGCTGATAACTTTTGTTTTTTCTGTATTCATGAAAATCTGTATTGCTTGTAATTTCCTGCAAAACCATTCAGGCTCCTTTAGTCGAACAGATGTTTCATTTTATCATGGGACACAAAGATTGCGCCATCGCGCAAAATCAAGCTTACTTCTACGGCGCGTGGACGGTCAAATTATCAAAACCAACCTGAATGCCCGGCTCATCAAAAACACCACCTGCCAAACCGATATAACCGTAATCAAAGCTATCGTCGGTTACCGTTGCAAGCATCGTGTCGTTCACTGCCAAACTAAGCTCGTTGCCAACGCACGAGGCTGTCAGACGCATCGAATCCAAACCTTGCAACCACGCGCGATGATCCCAATCGTACAGAGTGTAATACTCGCCCGCCTGATATTTATAGATGATGAAATAGCCGTCTTCATCCACTTCGAGCTTGTAATAATTCTCATTATCCACATAGCGGCACATTACGCCAAATCCGCCCGTGCCATTTGCCGATTTCAAAACATTTACATCCACATTCACAATCACATCGCCATATTCTTCGCTCTGATAATTTGTCCAAATATCATAATTCGGCTCATTTACCTGAATCACATATAAACCATCCTGATATTCGCTATAGCCTGTGGATGTATTCTGCTCGCTCCATCCGCTATAGGAATTTTCGAAATCGTCCTGCAAAAGGAGTGTGCCACTCGGCTGAATCTGGGGTGCCGCTTGGGGAGTTGGTGAGGCGTCTACGAAGTTCACCTCCCCGCGTTGGGCGGCTTCGATCAGCGGAATTGCCAAATTGATGGGACGCAGCGCGTTAATAAAGCCACCCGTCGGCACGCAACTATCATCATCGTCGATGACGCCATCGCGGTTGGTATCCGCTAACGAGCGACAATCAACAAATTGGTCATCGCCGCCGTAACCAAGTTGGGTCGGCACGCCGATTAATTCTTCATTGGCGTTCACAGCCAAGCCGCCACTGTTCCCGCCCGAAATCGTCGCGGAGGTTTTGATGAAGGCGCGCTGCCCAACGCCCGCTTCGGATGTAAAACCGCCGACTTTGCCGTCGGTTAAAGTAATGGTATCGCCACCAATGCCGGGATACCCCAAAATGGTCAGTTCCCCGCCCAACTCAAGCGCGTCCGAATCGCCAAGGGGCACGGCAGGCAGCCTGAGCGTGGCACGATCTACGGGGTTGCCGTCCAAATCTGTTGTAATCCGAATAACGGCGAGATCCAAACTTTCGTTGACTTGCATGACTTCGGCATAATAACGCGGCTCGGCGGCATAATCAGGATCAATCGTAAAAGCAACAATCAAATCCTGCACATCGTAGAATTTATCGGAAAGAACGACGTGCGCATTCGTCAGAATTAGCCCATCGGAGCTGACGATTGAGCCGGAACCGCTCCACCCCTCGAGGGTTTCGCCATCCACATCAACCACCGCAATGATCTGCACAACCGATTCGTACAATTTGGTTGGCGGGATATTTTCAACGGTTGGGGCTGCATTCACCGGGCTGGTGGTAGGCGCAGCGACAAACGGTGTTGGTGCGGTCGTTGTCGTGTCGGATGAAGCGGTATCGTCGCCAAAAAGGTAGCCAATTACGCCCAAACCACCGATCAAGAAGATCGTACCGACACAAAATAAAACCAGCGCAATGACGCCGCAAGTGATCCATGTATTTTTCTTCATAAAATTACTCCTAAAAAATGGCTGTCAGAAAGGCAACCTTATTCACCATCGCTCAATTGCGCCTGAGCATAAACGCGTTCAAATTCTTTCAGAAATTCGTGCGCAATATCGCTATTGTAAATCACAAGAATATTTTCGTCGTTGCGTTCTTCGGCACTGGACGAAAAGTTATACGAACCTGTGATGACGATCTCTTCGTCGATGATAAAAACTTTATGATGCAGTAAGCCTTCTTCGTTGCCGTCAACGCGTACATCAATGCCTGCCTGAGCAAAAGCATCGTATTCCCCATACTGCCCGTTCGATTGAATTTGCGAATAATCCATCACGCCCGCCACGGTAACACCGTTCGCGGCGCGCTCACGAACAATCGAAGCAAGGTCATCTGCTGTGAAGGAATATGCCATAAAATAGATGCTTTGTTGTGCATTTTCGAGTAGCTCGGCAATATGGGCAGCAACGCCATCATCGGGCGAGAAGTAGGTTTCGATCATCGTGCCGTTGACGAAAGTGACCGGGTTGGGCGTATTGGCAACGGTATCGGGACCGAAGTGATCGCCGATAAACATCTCGTCAAATTCGGTTTGGTAGTTTTCGACCAACTTTTGCGAGCGAATACGCAGTAAATTGTTATTATCTTTGTAACCGCCGCCTGTGGTGAAGTTCATCGAGCCGACCCAAAGTTCAGAGCGATCAATAATGACAAATTTATTGTGCATTAATCCCTCACGGCGGTCACCGAGAACGGAAATGCCAGCGTCAATTAATTCTTGCGGCACATCGCGGTCGCGGTTGGCGCTTTCCATCACGATACGCACCTGCACGCCGCGCCGCATGGCGTTGATGAGGGCATCGCGAATGCTCCAGAGGCTCAGGGAGTAAACGGCAAGGTCTACACTCAGCCGAGCAGCGTCAATAGCGGCGGCAAGCCGCTCGTCAGGTCCGCCACGAAAATATCGTGAATCGGGATTTGCGGGATCGGTAAAATAGAGTTCGTACCAGCCGCCGTCCACGCCGTATCCGATATCCAGTGGTATTTCGGTCAGTTCGACATCGTTAGACGGGATTTCTACATTGACGGGTTCAGCAACAAGCGTCTCTGCGGGGATCGGGGTGCAGGCGGTAAAAACAAAAATAGAAAGCAGAAATAAGGTAATCAGTTTACGCATTATTTTCCTTTGGTAATGGCGTTGAGAGCGATTTTGTCGATCAGAGTTGGGGCGATGAGCTTGATCCATTGACCGAGATGCCCGCGCAGCGTTTGGACATCCTCGCGTTTGCGTTTTTCCATCGCGCCCACAAGCGAGCGCACGCTGGCTTCAACCGTCATAATTTTATCTTCTTGCACGGGCGATTCCATAATCGGTTTGCCATCCGTGCCAAGGGCGAGCTTGCGAATATCGGTGGCGACAAAATCGGGATAAGAGACTGTGACGCTGACGCCGCTCTCTTTGAGTTCGATACGCAGCGTGTCGAAAAAGCCGACTTGGGCGTGTTTGCTGGCGGCGTATCCGCTGCGCGTGGGCACGCCCGATTTGCCCGCCAAAGACGAGATCGCCACCAAACGCCCTTTCGTCTCTTTGAGATAAGGCAGGGCGTAATGCGTGCAATAGACGCTGCCGAGATAGTTAACGCGCATCACTTTGTCGTACATTGACAGGTCTTTGCTCTCTTCAAAAATCGCCCAAGTGCTGATACCTGCGTTATTGACGAGCGTATCAATACGCCCGTATTCGGCAACGGTTTTCTCGACCAAATTCTTACAATCCGCTTCTTGGGCGACATCGGTTTGGACGGTAATGGCGCGTCCGCCGCGTTTTTCAACCAATTGGGCGACTTCTTCGAGTTTGCCCAAGTCGCGTGCGCTGAGGGCAAGCCAAGCGCCCTGATCGGCGAGTTGGAGGGCAAGTTCGCGTCCGATGCCGCGCGAGGCGCCTGTGATGATAACGACGTTTTCGTGAAAGACAGGTTTTGACATAGGAATTCCTTAACTCCGCTTTGGCTTCGATACGCCCTTCGACAAGCTCAGGGCTACTCAGCCACCGCTGTTTCTTTAGGTGGATATGCAATTTTGCAGACAAAAGACTCAATGCGAATTTTACGAATTTACGAATTGCGCGAATAAAAAAAGAAAATTGGTGTAATTCGCTAATTTGCGTCATTCGCGTTAAAAACTTGAAAGAAATTTCTGTCGCTGTGTTTTTAATTCGGGCAAATTATAGCCGATGGAGGCGGTATAATCGCGCCACTTCTTTGCGTTTTAACGGTCAAACGTTTAAACGTTAAAAAATTCCACAATCAGTAAATACAGTGTTAACTAAATAAACTAAAATTTTGTCTGATTTTGCGAGGCAGCTTAACCGCCGAAGCAATCTCATGTTAACAGGGGACTGCCACGTTGCAAGTGCGCGCTCCTCGCAGAATCAGCCTTAACGGAGCGTTAAAGGAACTTCGTTAACGATGTAGTAAACCAGAGAACAGGAAAAAACTTGAGTAAACCATCCAATGCCAACCAACAAATCGCGCGTGCAGCTGGCACAGTCATGTTCGCCTTTGCTTTTGGGCAAATCATCGGACTGGTACGGCGCATTCTCGTCGCGCAGGCTTTCGGCGCGGGCGCGGAGTTGGACGCTTTCGTCGCGGCAAATCGCGTCTCGGAGACCCTCTTCAATCTCGTGGCAGGCGGCGCGCTGGGATCGGCTTTCATCCCGACTTTTACGGGATTATTAGCGCGGGATGACAAAAAATCCGCGTGGAGATTAGCCAGCGCGGTCGCTAACTGGGTCGTCCTTGTGTTGAGCTTGTTGGCTGCGCTCGCAGCTTTCTTTGCGCCCCAAATTGTTCGACACGCACTCGCCCCCGGTTTTTCCGCCAACCCCGCACAATTTGCCCTAACCGTGACATTGCTGCGCATCCAACTGCTTTCCGCCATCCTTTTTGGCTTGAGCGGCTTGGTGATGGGGATACTGAATTCGCATCAGGTTTTCCTAATCCCCGCACTGACACCATCCATGTATCAGATCGGGATGATTTTTGGCGTACTCGCGCTCGTCCCCAAGATGGGGATTTACGGCTTGGCATGGGGTGTGGTGATCGGAGCATTTTTCCACTTGGCGTTACAAATCCCTGCATTACTCAACTTAAACCGCCAAGACGCGAAAGACGCCAAGTTTTTAAGACTTGGCGAAGATAAAAAACACTCTGCGATCTCTGCGCCTTGGCGGTTCTACATCCCGACGCTTGGCTTTGGAGATGCGCATGTCGGCGAGGTGATCCGCCTAATGGGACCGCGTTTGTTGGGCGTGGCGGTCGTGCAGTTGAATTTTTGGGTCAATACTTGGCTGGCATCCAGCATGGCGGACGGCTCGGTTGTCGGGATTGAGTATGCTTTTGCATTGATGCTGATGGCGCAGGTCGCTATCGCGCAATCCATTGCGACGGCAGCCATGCCGACCTTCTCCGCCCAATATGCACTCGGCAAACTGGACGAAGTTCGTCACTCGCTGGCGGCGACGATTCGCGGGGTGCTGCTGCTCTCTGTCCCTGCGGCGGTGGGATTAATCATCTTGCGCGTACCGCTGATTACCCTGCTCTATCAACGTGGCGAGTGGACAGAACGCTCTACGCAACTGGTTGCCTGGGCGCTGCTTTGGTATGCGGTCGGTTTGGTGGGGCATTCGGTGATGGAAATTTTAGCGCGGGCGTTTTATTCGCTGCACGATACGAAGACCCCCGTTCTCGTTGGGATTGTTGCGATGAGTTTGAATGTGGTTTTCAGCATCGCTTTTGCAGCGCTCTTCCGGCGCATCGGCTGGATGCCGCATGGCGGTTTGGCGTTGGCAAATTCGCTCGCCACCGCGCTGGAGATGGTCGGCTTGTTGGTGTTGATGCGTAAACGGCTCGGCGGTATCGAGGGAACGAATATCCTGCGCGGGCTG
>JANTFU010000138.1 GCA_024763295.1 Anaerolineales bacterium | reverse complement strand
CAGGGTGTTTTTTGTTGGTACTAAATGAAAAAGGTCATTTTGAATCTTATTGTCAAAATGACCTTTTCTTGTTTGTGTTGTTTTACTGGACAATTCCACGCAAGCGTGGATACCAATACCAGATCAGGTCACCGGCAGGCTTACCGTAAATGGATGCGGATTTATCGCGTAGCATAGCTGGCGGATAGTAGCCGCGGCTGACAATGCCGTCAATCCATGTGCGTCCGTTTATGGCTTGGAAGATTGATTCGTAAACATCAGCTTGCGCAAGTAGGTTTAAGCCAACGGAGGGAATATCTGCTGTGGGGCGGTTGAGTTGCTGCCAATCGAGGCATCCGCCCGCAGGTGCGGCGATACAGGCAGTCCGTACGCCCGTTGTGGAAGGCAGCGCAAAGCCGAGTACGATTTTCTTTTCAACACTGGCTTGATAAGGAGCAATTTCTTCTTCGAGCAGTCGGATCGCTTCGGTGGTCATTACATCTTTGGATGCAGAAAGATCGCTGCTAAGCGGGGCATTCCAAAGTAGGTAGATACCATCGACGTTTTTGATGAAGGCAGGCGCGTTTTCAAGACTGCCGGGGGTGTAGGGCAATGCCCACCAGATTTCGCCGTTGTAATGTGCGCGCACTTCGTTGATGATGTTGCTCCAACGTAATTCCGCATCGGCAGGGACGCTGGATACTTGTCCATCGGCAAGCAAGCCGTTTTGCATAGCGGGGGCAAGCCATTCGCCGCCTAGGACGAGCGCACTGGCGTTGTTTTGCATGGCAATATCTGCGTAATGTACCAGATGTTGTTGATAGCGTTCAAACCATTCATTCCACCAGCCAAAATCGCGCGGGGCATTGAGCCACCATTCATCGGCAGTGGACGGGAAGTTGGGTGTCGGGAAGAGAGCGATTTGCAAGTTGAGCGCCGAGGCTTGTTGCATCATTATAGTCAGATCGTCTTGTAAGGGATCTGCGCCAGGTTTTGGAGCAAAGACCAACGGTGTAGTGCGTTGGAAGCTCCAACTTGGTGTCAGGAAGACCCAGTTGGCGTTCAACGCCGCGACGTTTTGCATTGCTTGCGATGTGAATTTTGTCCACTCGGGGTTGTAATTTGACTGGAATTCAATCCCTGCTAAAAATTCGGGGGCTTGCGCTTGGATGGATGCCGCAACGAGCGTGTAGGGTTCTTCATCGAGCCATGCCCACGCGGTAACGGTATCACGCAAATCTTGCGGGGCGATGCTGGTGGTAATCTGCCTTCCGGCGGTGGCGCTGCCCATTGTGGAAATGTCATCTGCGCTACCACATTGGGCGTTACGGCAATAACGGTAGCCCATGCTGCTGATTACGTCGAATGGACCGTAGAGTTTGTACGTCCAACGGTTATTGCCCATCGACCACATTGGGATTGGCTCTGTCCAAGCATAGGGAGAGAATTGGATGTAGATTATATCCCCGGCTGGTGTGTTGTCGGGAACGGTGACATCGAAGACGATCGGGGACGAGGGACCTGTTTGCCAGGTTTCAACAGTGTCGTTGACGACGAGATCGGTTGCCGGAACGATAATGCGCCGCAACACATGTTCGCCGCTTTCTTTTCGTTCGGCGTTCCAGAAGCCATCGCCGAGCGTATATTTGTAGCGCAGGTCGGTGCCAATTGGCAAGGACATGCTGAGGTTGTAACTGCCATCGGCGTTTTGGTTCATGGTTGGCATTTTGTCTGTGATGACGCTAAAGCCGCCGTTTAAATCGCCGAAGGTGTTGCCAAGTTGCGAAAGATTCCCTGCAATGTGCAGTGGAGCGCCTTGAACGGTGTTTTGTGGAACTTTTACGTTGAAGGTTACGTTTACCATTTGGGCAGGGGCAACATGAATTTGAACGGGGGTGACCAGCCCTGCTTCCACTTGGGCACCCTGTTGGAAGGGTTGGTATGCGCCGTCCATCGCGTACGCGCTCAGCAAGTGTGTGCCGGGGGCAACGCCCTCGAGGCGGAAGTTCCCCGAAGCATCGCTGATGGTTTGAATCCCGTTTGCGCTAATCAATAAGTTGGGGATCGGTTCACCGGTAACAGAGTTGACAGCTAGTCCGCGAATATTACCGGTACTGCCGACATAGGTTTGCCCTGTCCAGCTTGTGACGATGTCATCTACAACGCTAACGCCATCGACTTTGTACATGCGGTAGCGCACGGTCATGTTGTCACTGGTGGTTTCTTGAGCGCGGTTATTGCCGGTGATGCGATAGCGATATTTGATGACGGCGTTGAGCGGCAAAGGCAGTGAGACATGATACGTGAGCGGGTCGATGATTTGCATGGGGTAGCTGCTGGCGTTAAGTGCCAAGCCGGTCACTTCATCGAGCAGGCTGATGGCAAGTGTGTCGCCTTCGGCAAGCGGTGTGGGGATGTGGACGGTGAAGCCCACTTCTGCCGACGGGATGGGGGTGGCTTCAGGTTGGGATGGGACGTCAGGCGCGGATGTGGCTACATCGCCAATGCCAAAGTTGCCAAGATCAAGCAAGGAGATGGTGCAGGCTTGCCCGCTAAAGAGTAACGCAGCGATAAAGGCAAAGATGGCAAACTTTGAGAGAGATTTTTTTTGCATGGTCGATCTCTTTTCTGGGAGTTTGTGCTATACCGCATAATACATTCGCTTTTAGTCTGCTAAGAAAAAACGTCGAATTATGCTGGTATGGGTAAAAAATGGCAACGCAGAGCGTTGCTAAAGGTAGACCTCTTGCATAAGTGCTCTAGCCGCCGTCCCCGGCGGCGATATTTGTGAGAAACCCCGCGCCGAGGACGGCGCTGGGAGCAGGAGAAAAACAGACTTTTGCAAGAAGTCTAGTATTTTTCGGGTAACCGTTTACTTCCCCCATCTAGCCTCCTCAAGAATGGATGGGGGAGAAACCGGTTCTCCCCTCGCTCTGGGATGAGCTAGAGGGGAGGGTGAACGATTACTTTTTCTGTTTGATGCGCTGTTTATGCCTTCGCTTACTGATTTTCAGCGAGGTTTTTGTTACGGTTTCGGTACGCAATGTAGCTTAAGCCGATGCTGAAAAAGTAGAGCAGCGACATGGGCAACATGACCAGTGCCATATTGACGGGGTCTACGGTTGGGGTGATGGCGGCTGCAATGATGGCGATGATGACAATTGCCAAACGCCATTGTTCTTTGAGTACTTGTGGCTTAACGAAGCCCACTGCGCTGAGCACATAGATGACAAGCGGAAATTCAAACGAGACGCCAATCCAGAACATGACGCCGATTAGAAAGCTGAAATAAGATGCGGGGCGCAATTCGGCTTGGATGCCCATGAAGTTGAGCAGGAAGGGTAACGCGGCGGGCATCATAACGTAATAGGCGAAGGCTGCGCCAGACACGAAGAGCAAAGTTGCGAGCGGGATGCCGACCAAGCCAAACTTCTTGGAGCTGGGTTTTAGCCCGGGCGCGAGAAATGCCCAAAATTCGTAGGCGATGTAAGGCAACGCGATGATGATGCCGCTCATCAGGGCGACACGCATGAAGACGCCGATAGATTCGGTCACTTCGATGGCGCGCAGAACCTCTAAGCCGCCAACCGGTTGAGATAAATATTCAATTAATTTTTGTGTGAAAATAAAGGAGATGCCCACTGTAACGACTAGTGAGAGCAACATGCGGAAAAGGTGTTTGCGCAAGGCTTCGATATGGTCAAAAAGGGAAGCGCGTGCTTCTTTGGATTGGAAGGTGGCGGCTGCGGCGTCAATGAGGGCTTGGCTGTCGGGTTCTTCGTTTAAGAATGCGTGTAGCTTTGCTGTCCAGCGAAACGGGGCGCTAAGGATACGCCAAAGCAGGCGGAAGGGTGCGGTGATGATGCGCCAGAGGGCGCGAAAGAATTTACGCATGGTCGGAGGCTTCAGGGGCGGGGTTATCGGTTTCTGGTTCGGGGTGGGCGTCGGCTTTTTTTGCCGGAGCCGATTCTATGTCAGCGGGTGGGGCGATGGTGTTGTTCCTTTTTCTGTTTACAATGGGTTTGGATGTCGGTCTGCCGCCCCAAGCGCCATAGTCATCCTTTGGCAGGGTAACTTTGATCTTGTTGTTGCGGTATTGTGTGAAGTCGCCTAGTTCGTTTTTGAGTTCATCAAGGTTGGCTTCGCGCATTAGGTCGTTGGGGAGTGTTTTGAGTTTGCGCGAGGCTTTGGTGATACTTTTCCATTCGTTTGATTTGACGACACGGTTGAGCCATGAGCCGACGGTTTTGCCTGCTTTTTCCATGTCTTTGGGACCCAGGACAATTAGGGCGATTAAAAGAATAAAGACGAGTTCGGGAATGCCGATACCAAGAATATCCATAAATTAGCTTTGTGTTTCCTTTGGGATGGATGCGAATATCTCGGCTTGGTGTTTGGCGAGGCTGCCAAGTACGCCGTTAACAAAGCCCGGGGCGGCATCTGAGCCGTAGTGCTTTGCGAGTTCAACGGCTTCGTTGATGGCGACTTTGACAGGGGTTTGTTTGTCGATGCCAAATTCCCAGAAGGCAATTCGCAAGATGTTTAGGTCAATGGGAGCGACTTGTTCGAGGGGCCATTCGGGGGCGTAGTTGGCAATTGCGTCGTCGAGATAGTCTTTGATGGGTAAAACGCCAAAGACGAGCTTGCGGGCGAATTCGGCAAGCTCGTCGTTGAGGGGGGCATCTGCCAGGCGGGCTGTGAGTACATCGCCGGGCAGGTGGTTGCTCAGGTCAACTTCGTAGAGGACTTGCAGAGCGAGACTACGCGCTCTGGTGCGTTGTTTCATGCAGTTTATGCCTCTTCTTCGTAGGCGATGTTTTCAATGTGGATGTTAACTTCGCCTACGTCCATGCCGACCATTTCAGTGATGGCGCGGGTTACGTTTTGTTGAATATTGCGGCTGACTTCGCGGATATTAATGCCGCTTTCAAGAATTAGGTAAAGGTCGGCGAAGACAACATCGTCTTCGAGTTTGATGCGCACGCCGTCGTTGAGACCGCGTTTGAAAAAGCGATCTACACCGCCGGAAACGGGTGCCATTGCGTAGACGCCGGATACTTTTAAAGCTGCCATGCGCGCAATTTCTACCAATACATCGGGCGCGACGGTGGTTTTTCCAGGGGGACGGGTATCTTCCATTTTTATCTCCTTGTTCCGTTTGAACGTTGTAACGTTTAGACGTTTTAACGTTGGTTTTTACATCATTGCCATGCCGCCATCGACGCCAAGGGTTTGACCGGTGATGTAGGCAGAGCGTTCGTCGGCTAAGAAAGCAACAGCGTGGGCGATCTCTTCGGGGGTGCCCATGCGTCCAAGCGGCACCAATTTTAGGGCGGCTTCCAGAGTTTCTTTGGGGAGCGCATCGAGGATTTCCGTATCCACAAAACCGGGGGCGATGGCGTTCACGGTCACGTTGCGGCTGGCAACTTCACGCGCGAGGGCTTTGGTAAAACCGATTTGCCCGGCTTTGGATGCCGAGTAGTTGGTTTGCCCGGGGTTGCCCATTTGTCCGGCAACGGAAGCAATGTTGATGATGCGCCCGTAGCGTTTGCGCATCATGTGGCGCACAGCGGCTTTGGCACAGTTGAAGGTGCTTTTGAGATTGGTGTTGAGTACGGCGTCCCAATCGTCTTCCTTCATCATCATAATCAAGCCATCGCGGGTGATGCCGGCATTGTTGACGAGTATATCCAATTTACCGAATGTGTCTATGGCAAATTTGACCAGTTTTCCGGCTTGTTCAAAATCGGAAACGTCGGCTTGAAAAGCAGCCGCTTTACCGCCTTCTGCTTCGATCTGCGCGACAACTTCTGCGGCGCTTTGGGCGGAACTGTTGTAATTAATTATGACCGCTGCGCCGCGCTTAGCGAGTTCCAGAGCGATGGCGCGACCAATGCCGCGCGATGCGCCGGTAACGAGGGCAACACGATTTTCTAAGGTTAAAAAGGACATCATTTTCTCCTATAAGTTGGAATTATACACCACCCTTAACACGAGTTTAAGTGCGTGGTTTCAGTCCGAAGTTTAATAGGAGCGCGCCGCCCACGACAATCATGGCTTCCATTAAAAAAGCATCGCTCCAGAAGCGCATGGGGAAGAGGCGAATAAGTGTGTCGGAGTAGTAGAAAACCCAACTATCACCATCAAAAAAGAGATGATGGAATTGGGTGAAAAATTCCCAGAAGTTGATGGATGCGGTGATGGCAAGGATGAAGGTCAACGCCAGCGTCAATTGCCCGCCCCGCTTCGCCCCCAAGAGATAGGCTTGCCACCATTTCCCAGCCCATGCCCAGCCCCCAAGGAGTACCAATAACGCCGTTGCCCAGAGCCATAACCGTAACCCGAACTTGACCAGCACC